>NZ_JBFPDP010000133.1:0-515 GCF_040830845.1 Sivoneniella epilithica UHCC 1019 | reverse complement strand
TGAGGATGACCTGCAACAGACCGATGCCATCACGTTACAGGTGGCTCGTAAACGCAATTCCAAACGCCCTGATTCTCTCTGTCACCCGATTCAGGAAGTATGAGCTTTCGGAGGAGGGACTCGTAAACGCAATTCCAAACGCCCTGATTCTCTCTGTCTGGCTTATATCAAGCAAACCACTCGCCACTTCATCGAAACGCTCTTCAGTGGCATTACTGCTCGATTTCCTAAATCCATTCATGCCGTGACGATGGATGGCTTTTTGCTGAAGGTCTCCACCTTCATTGTTGCTTTCACCTTTGAAGCCGCCTTTATAGATTAGTCCTTCGTTCCGCTTAAGCGATTACGAACGGCTTTTGCCAGTTCGACTCATTCACCGGCCTGTGCTTCATCCTCATCCCCCAACTCCACTTAACCCGCAACTTGGGTTAGTAACGGAACGTCAGTTCGGGTTAAGCCGAAGGCAGCAAATTATAGTCAATGGCGATCGTAGGCTTCTTTGGCTGATGGCAATA
>NZ_JBFPDP010000132.1:0-515 GCF_040830845.1 Sivoneniella epilithica UHCC 1019 | reverse complement strand
CGGGCGTTGCATAATAAAGATATGAATCAAGGGAAATCGCTATGCAATGTCCTGAATGTGGCTCCTCCCATATCCGTAAGAATGGGAAGAACAAAGGTAAGCAGAATCACATCTGTGTGGACTGCGGTCGCCAATTTATTGACCACTACAACCCACCCAAAGGATACTCAGAGGAAGTCAAACGCGAATGTCTGAAAATGTATGTCAATGGCTCAGGATTTCGAGCGATCGAACGAGTCAAAGGAGTACATCACACCACGGTCATCTACTGGGTCAAACAAGTCGGAGAACTGCTACCCGATGCCTACGCTCCTGAGAGTCAACCCCAGGTCGCAGAACTCGATGATCTGGAACCCTTTGGCGGCTCAAAAAAACAAGATCTGGCTGTGGACAGCCGTAGACCACTTCAAGCCAGGGATATTAGGGTGGGTCGTCGGAGACTATAGCGCTGCAACATTTACTCCTTTATGGACCTTGGTGACGATGTGGAACTGCTACTTTTATGTCAGCGATGG
>NZ_JBFPDP010000131.1:0-520 GCF_040830845.1 Sivoneniella epilithica UHCC 1019 | reverse complement strand
TTCGCCAGTGACAGATGCAGTTCCGGTGACAATTGTTTGCAGGGTTTGTTCCGACTGCTGAAGTTTTTGATGGGCAATGGCACTCACTGTGATTTGCTCTTGCAGTTCCCGGTTGATCGCTTCTAACTGCTCAGGGGTTCGCAACGCCAAAAAATTGGGCAGCAGTTCCACCAGTTGCAGAGCGGTGTAGCAGGAAACCAAAGCCGTCAGCGCATGTTCAAAGCCTGTGAGCCAGTAAGCTGGGTGCCAAAGCGTCCAGATGTCCAGCAAGTGACCCGTGCCACACAGGATGATGAAGGCGCTGAAGAGAACAAACACTTTAGAAAAGGGAATATCGCTTCGCTTGTGGACAAAGTAGATCAGGATTGCCGGAATCGAGAAATAGGCGATCGCGGTCAACAAATCACTGAGTAGGTGCAGCCAGACGAGTGGCGTTTGCCACAGGTAGCAGTGACCGTGGGGAATATACTGGGTGGGTGAGAAGAGATTTTCTAAAAATTCCCACATAACTTCTCTTTTC
>NZ_JBFPDP010000130.1:0-522 GCF_040830845.1 Sivoneniella epilithica UHCC 1019 | reverse complement strand
CATAAGACCGTTGTAGGGCAGACTCCACCCGCTGGCGTTGTAATTCAGCAGCGGCTCTGGCAGCAAAAATGGTGATCATCGCCCTGGCATTTTCCTCGTTTTCTAGGGGACGATCGCTCAGAATACACAGTACCCCCATCACCTGCTGCGCATCATCCAATAACGGTGTGCCGACATAACAATCAGCATTCAACGCTTTTAACGGGGCTGCCGTTGGGAAAGATTCTTGAACTTGAGCCGGATAGCTGCATAGTCCTGCCTGATCGACCACCGCTCCACAGGGAGTTCCCGGCAGTTCATAGACAAAGGGTGCCATTGCTTGTTCCTTTGCCCAAAATGCCAATGTTTTCAATGTCTTAGGCTGGTGGCTGATCATCTCTGAGACGAGAACATAGGGCACCTCTAAAGCCGTCGCTAGATTTTGCACCAGCACTGGAAAAAATTCTTCGCCAGTGACAGATGCAGTTCCGGTGACAATTGTTTGCAGGGTTTGTTCCGACTGCTGAAGTTTTTGATGGGCAA
>NZ_JBFPDP010000129.1:0-524 GCF_040830845.1 Sivoneniella epilithica UHCC 1019 | reverse complement strand
AGTTAGTCCTAAATTCGCTTGGAACGTTGCACCATAATAGAGTCCCTCCACTCGCGCACTTTTGTACTCCAACCAGTGACACGGCTGACCTTTAGTCGGACTACGCAACCGCACTTTACCGCCATCCACACTCACCTGAGTGACTTTCTGAAGGGCAGTGGGGCATTCTACCTCGGTGCGCTGGACTAAGCGTTGCAAGGTACTATGGCTCACCCTCACTCCCAGGAGTGCCGCGATCTCTTCTTCGGCTTTCTGGTAGGATTCATTCGCACTTAAGCGCAAACAGCATTTCTCTAACATCGGACTTAGGCGTTGATAGGCATCTAATCCCAGGCGCAGGGCTTGCTGACTTCTTAACCGTAGAATCCCTAGAGAACTGATTATTTTTCGCTCTCTGCCACACTTGAGTCCGGTTTGGGTTTCGACAAAAAAAGGGCTATTTCAGGACTAACATGCTCTAACAGTTGTCCGCGAACTGTTTTCTCGATGCCTTCGAGGGTTTCGATTGCCTCCGCAGGGGCATT
>NZ_JBFPDP010000128.1:0-552 GCF_040830845.1 Sivoneniella epilithica UHCC 1019 | reverse complement strand
GCCACAATTTCATTGATGTATTGAGAGCGGTGAAAACTGGCGTTATCTATGACAATCGCGTCACCAGGTTGCAATAGAGGTAATAAACATTGCTCTAACCACATCTCAAACAAGTCTCGGTTGCAAGACCCTTCAAAGGTCAAAGGCGCAATCAGGTTTCCCTGGCATAGGGCTGCAATCCAACTGACTCGCTCGCTGCGTTTGCCCGACTTGAGTGCCTCAAAGCGTTGCCCATCCTCGCAGTAGCCATAGGGATAATCCTCTCGGTTATCAATCCCTGCTTCATCCACGTAGACTAGCCTAGTGGTTGATCTTGTCTTCAACTGCTCTTGAAAGGCTTGACGCTTCTGCTCATCCCGCTCTCGGTAGCCGTAAGTCTTTTTTTTCGACTCAAACCCAGTTTTTGCAACGCATGACTGATGTTCTGCTGCGTCACCCCCTCGCCCCATAACGTCGCCATCTGCCCTTGCGTCTTACCCCCATGAGCTTGAGCAAACTCTCTAAACCGTTGCCAGTCCGTGATTTTATGTCTATTTCCCCGCTGATAATGGG
>NZ_JBFPDP010000127.1:0-582 GCF_040830845.1 Sivoneniella epilithica UHCC 1019 | reverse complement strand
CTTCTCCGACGGTATGCCCCTCGGCATCAGTGGCACCTTCAACTTCATGTTCGTCTTCCAAGCGGAACACAACATCTTGATGCACCCCTTCCACATGTTGGGCGTAGCTGGAGTATTCGGCGGCAGCTTGTTCAGTGCAATGCACGGTTCATTGGTGACCTCCAGCTTGGTACGTGAAACGACCGAAACCGAAAGCCAAAACTACGGCTACAAATTTGGTCAAGAAGAAGAGACCTACAACATCGTTGCAGCACACGGCTACTTCGGACGGTTGATCTTCCAATATGCGTCTTTCAACAACTCACGTTCACTGCACTTCTTCCTAGGTGCGTGGCCCGTGATTGGGATTTGGTTGACCGCAATGGGGATTAGCACGATGGCATTCAACTTGAACGGATTTAACTTCAACCAAAGCATCATCGACTCGCAGGGACGAGTGGTGAGCACCTGGGCAGATGTCTTGAACCGAGCGAACTTGGGAATGGAAGTGATGCATGAGCGCAATGCCCACAACTTCCCGTTGGATTTGGCTGCGGGTGAGGCGACTCCAGTTGCTCTAGTGGCTCCTGCTATCAACGGCTA
>NZ_JBFPDP010000126.1:0-747 GCF_040830845.1 Sivoneniella epilithica UHCC 1019 | reverse complement strand
GTACAGCCAGAATGCTTTGAATATCCACTGCCATGCCCCGATGGGTTTCACCCCAAACGCCGTAATCAATCGCCCGACGATTGTTTTGAGTCCAAAGCGGCTCTCATCTTGGGCAAAGTAGCGAATCGGTCGCTCATCCTGACGCACTTGCCGATAGTACTGGCTCAACAGGTCGAGGTCGTCTGCAAGGTTTGCTTAAAAGCTTCTCGCTGGTCTCGGTTCTGCTTCATGTGTTGAGGACGGGCGACCTTAAGTTTCGCTTTGAGGCGGTAGCGCGTCATCTGGTACACCGCATGATACTCGGCTTCTACCCCTAAACTCTCTAAGAGCCACTGCTGCACTGCCCCGTAACTGTCGAACCCGTTGCTTGGTTCCTGTAATCGCTTGGCTAAGGCTCTCTCTGCCCATAGTGGAATCACTCGGTTGCCGCCTCCTGGTGTTGGTTTAACCACGAGCAAGGCTTCGAGTCCTTGCGCTCGGTACAGTGCTAACCACTTTTGTACCGTACCTCGATGTCTGCCAATTGCCACCGCGATCTGGCTGATACTCGGTGCTTGCGCTTGTTTGAGCCAGTACAACACTTGCAATCGCTCTTTGAGTATCGGTTGTTCAATCGCTCGCAAACGTTCGCCTAACTCGTCAAGACTTTCTTTGATTGCAATCGCGCTTACTCCAGCCATCGTCAGACTCTCAACTCTATATCCCTCAGTTTATCTGATCTGTAACTACTCCAATTTAATTTGGTAT
>NZ_JBFPDP010000125.1:0-758 GCF_040830845.1 Sivoneniella epilithica UHCC 1019 | reverse complement strand
ACGGATGTTAGTCGATCCACATTCCGGGCATTGCATAGGTCATTTACTCAATATCATCCCTTAATTATGCAACGCCCGGGTAGTGTTCGAGTCAATGCTGATAGCATCTCTTTAGACGGTGTTTCTCCTGATCGAGAACCCAGTGGAATAGGTAGTGAAGTTGGATTCAAGGGAACAGGTAGAGGCGGTGATGTCTGGATCTCTTCCGATCTATTATCCATTTCCAATGGAGCTAAAGTCAGTACTACTGCCTTCGGAGGCAGCATTGCCGGAAATATTGGTATTACTGTCCGTACTTTAAATATGGATCAAGGCGAGATTGCTTCTGCTGCTTTTTCCGGGGATGGTGCCAACATCACTCTCAATATTGGTGAGTTATGACTGATGCGGCGGGAAAGTCAAATCTCCACTAGTGCTGGCTTTGCGGGAGCGGGCGGCAATGGCGGCAACATCACAATCAATGCACCTAAAGGATTCATTGTTGGGGTGAAGTCGGAGAATAGTGACATTACTGCCAATGCGTTTACGGGCAGCGGGGGTCGGGTCAACATTACCGCCCAGGGAATTTATGGGTTGCAGTTTCGTCCTCGGTTGACAGAGTTTAGCGACATTACCGCCAGTTCTACCTTCGGCGTGAGCGGAGTCGTAGCGATTAACACCCTCGGCGTTGATCCGAGTCGGGGATTGCAGCAGTTGCCCGGCGGCTTAGTCGATCCCTCCAACCGGATTGATCAGAAATGTGCAGCAGGAAGTGGCTT
>NZ_JBFPDP010000124.1:0-765 GCF_040830845.1 Sivoneniella epilithica UHCC 1019 | reverse complement strand
CTCAACCTATGGAATGCCCGTTGTATGGACATTTGAAGGTTCATAAACACGGCAAGATGCCCAATGGAGTCCAACGGTACTTTTGCCCCGGTTGCCGCCAAACCTTCAACGAACGCTTTGATACCCTCTACTACCATCGTCACATCAGCCCAGAGCAAATTCGCCAAGTTCTACAGGCTCACCGGGAAGGCAGCAGTCTGCGAGGCATTAGTCGCACTAGCGGACTGGCATACAATACCGTCGTCAGTCTCGTTCGGGCTGCTAGTCAAAGAGCACAACAGGTACATAATGCCCAGGTGCAAACGGTTCAAACCCAAGAGGTATCTGCTGATGAGATGGGGTCATTTGTGCAAAAAAACAGAAGCAATGCTTCCCCAGTGAATTAGAAGTGGGTGATTGTTGGATAGCGTTGAGTTTAGCCAATTGCAGTGGATTGATTCTAGCGGCACGAGTCGGAAAACATACTGATGAACTGATTGAGGCGTTGATTGTGACCACTCAAGGGAAAACCGATTGTAAACGCCGGAACAGTGACGTACGCCTTTGGCGGAGCGAAGCTCTATGGGGTGGGTATGAGCGGGTGCTACTCCCTGAGATCCGGCACTACATCGGCAAGGACAGCACACAGCGATTGGAGCGCACCAACGGCATTGTCAGGCAACAGACGGGCAAGTGGCTAAGCCTGCGGCACGCTACGCGAACGAAGGCAGAATAAGTTTGGCAAGGTGTGGGAGCAATCGAAGGTCACGACGCGATTGGTTGTGA
>NZ_JBFPDP010000123.1:0-799 GCF_040830845.1 Sivoneniella epilithica UHCC 1019 | reverse complement strand
CTAGTAGTCTGTCAAGAAAGAATTGATGGATAGAGACGCTTGAGTTTGATGCGGGCATCTTGAGTCGTAAATTGCCAATCAATCGTGCGAGATTGGGCATTTCTGCGGTTTTCCCAAGCCGCCACTTCTTGCTTCAAGCTGTCTTGGTCTGGGATGCGACGATCCAAACACTGACGGGCTAACACACTCAGTTCAATCTCTGCCATGTTGAGCCAACTACCATGCTTGGGCGTGTAACGCAGGTCTAATCGGTTCAGAATCCGTCTGGCTTCATTGGGTTCAAAGGTTTCATACAAAGCTGACGGGTGATGGGTGTTGAGGTGGTCATGCACGACCGTAATCAACTGAGCCTCCGGGTAGCGCACATCGACCAGGTATTTTATCTGATAGGCGTAGTCCTGTTTAGTCCGACGCTCGGTGACTTCCACATGCCGCCAACCCGTTAAGGGTTCAGTCATCATAAATAGATTCGCCACGCCATTGCGTTCATACTCATAGTCATACCGCTTCGGTTGACCCGGTTCGAGGGGGAGGGGAGTTTGCTTTTCGAGGACTAATTGTTTGCTGGTTTCGTCGAAACAGACCACCGGGTAACGAGGGTCATAGGCACGGGTATAAACGCTCAAAACATCTTCCATGTAATACACAAACTCGCTGTTGGCGTTGGGCGCAATTACCCAACATTCCTGCAACCAGGGTTTGAGTTCGTTTTTTTGAGCGTTTGCCGCACTGTTTCGTGAGAAATGCTTTCGACATACTTCAACTCAACCAGGCGCTCTGCCAACAGACGCACTGTCCA
>NZ_JBFPDP010000122.1:0-822 GCF_040830845.1 Sivoneniella epilithica UHCC 1019 | reverse complement strand
TACTCCTCAATCGCCCAAGCAAACTCGGCGAACTGAAGTCTTTGGAGTTCACTTAAGTTGAGGTCATTGGTCGCCCAGTAGTCAATGTCACCGTTTGGGGCGACAATCTTGAAGACTTTGACGAAGCCATAGCCTTTGAGGTGAACCACCGTGCCAGTGGCGGCAATCGCAACCTCGTGCAGAGGACGATTACCGGTGTTGTCAGGATTGACGTGCCGATTTCGCTTGAGTCGGGTTAACCAACTCCAACCATAGCCTCGAATCAGCTTGAGATTGTCCAGGCTGCTATACCAGCCATCAAACACCACACACCGAGGTGCAAACCCTCGTGCCGTTGCCGTTGCCAGCATCGAGCGAAAGTGGTCGTTTTTGGTTGCCCCATCCACACTCTTCTCATAGAACCGATAGTCCAAGGGAATGTGGCGATCCCCTTCAGTCCACAGCAACGTAATCAAGTTGATGCCTTGCACAACTCGCCCATGCTTGCCCGACCAGTGACGGGTGACTAACTCCATCTTCTCGGCGTACCACTTGTCAAGGGTTGAGTCATCGACCACTAGAATCCCCTGACTCAACCGTACCTCCGACTGTGCTTCTTGCCAGAGTTGCTCAGTTGAGGGTTCCATTCGATGCAACAACCGGGTAATTGCGTCATGAGCCGCCGCATTGGGACTCTCCGGTTGCACTCGTTCGGCTTCGCTGCAACTGTATGCCTTCTGCGTCGCAATCAAAAAGTTAATGTAATCGTACTCGTTGACCTTGGGTGGATTCATCCTTTGGTTTTACCGCACCTACCCTTTTTTCTCAACTGCGTAACTCCTG
>NZ_JBFPDP010000121.1:0-830 GCF_040830845.1 Sivoneniella epilithica UHCC 1019 | reverse complement strand
AGCACCTATGGGGAGGCTGTTGCTGAAGTTCTCTACCAGGCAGGACATCAGGTGAGCATTGTCAATCCAGCCCGGATCAAAGGCTTTGCTCAAGGGGAGTTGTCTCGCACCAAAAGCGACAAAGCGGATGCGGCTTTGATTGCTCGTTTTTGTGCCGCGATGCATCGGAGTTTATGGCAACCTTTGCCCGATGAGGTCAAGCAACTTCAGTCCTTAGTGCGACGGGTGGATGCGCTCAAGGATATTTACCAACAAGAGTCGAACCGCTTGGAAACAGCGAGTGCTCAAGTGGCAATGTTAATTGAGGAACACTTGGACTACTTAAAAGCCGACATCCAGCGAACCGAGCAGTTGATCAAAAGCCACATTGACCAGCATCCTAACCTCAAACAGCAGTGTGATTTGCTCAAGAGTATTCCGGGGATTGGGCAGACAACTGCCGCCTTGATTCTCGGTGAACTGGGTTCAGTCGAGACGTTTGAAAGCGCCAAGCAGCTAGCCGCATATATGGGCTTGAGTCCACGAGAACACAGTTCAGGCAGTTCGGTACGGGGCAGAACCCAGTTATCGAGAACCGGCAGTGGGCGATTACGCAAAGCGTTTTATATGCCAGCGGTCGTCGCCAAGCGACACAATCCGATTATTCGAGTGTTTTGTGTAGCTCGCTTCCCGTAGGGTACGATTAGCAACACGAGGCAAGAACAATATGCAGATTATTGGGGCAGCGATGCGAAAGTTAGTGCATTTGGTTTATGGAATACTGAAGTCGAATCGTCCATTTGACCCCAACTTCCTCACCACTACCCCTTGACTTTCAAGACAGCATCTAC
>NZ_JBFPDP010000120.1:0-872 GCF_040830845.1 Sivoneniella epilithica UHCC 1019 | reverse complement strand
GTATAGCTCTACAAATTCGTGTTGAGACATACAATTGGGAAAGAAGAACATCAAGTAACCCGTATGCCTGCCCCCTATAGTGAAGACCTGCGCCAAAAAGCGATTGCTGCCGTCGAGCGAGGAGAACGCAAGACGGAGGTCAGTCGGATGTTGAAGATCAGCCGCAACACCCTCGACCTGTGGCTGAAACGAAAAGCAGAAACTGGCAGCGCTCAAGCGATTACCCGTTATCAGCAGGGTAATCGCCATAAGATTACGGACTGGCAACGGTTTCGTGAGTTTGCTCAACAACATGGCGGGAAGACTCAAGGGCAAATGGCAAAGTTATGGGGCGACAAGGTGAGCCAGCAAAATATCAGTGATGCGTTGCGTAAGCTGGGATTGAGTCGAAAAAAAAGACTTACGGCTACCGAGAGCGAGATGACCTTAAGCGGCAGGAGTTCCAAGAACGATTAAAGACAAAATCTGCCCGTCAACTGGTGTACGTCGATGAAGCAGGAATGGATAACCGAGAGGATTATCCCTATGGCTATTGCAAGATTGGAGAGCGGTTTCATGCCCTCAGATCAGGCAAACGCACCGAGCGAGTCAGTTGGATTGCAGCACTATGCCAAGGAAAGCTGATTGCGCCTTTGACCTTTACAGGCTCCTGCAACCGAGACTTGTTCGAGCTGTGGTTAGAGCAATGCCTCTTGCCCCAATTGCAACCCGGTGATGCCATCGTCATTGATAATGCGAGTTTTCACCGCTCACACTACATTGAAGAAATCGTGGCAGCAGCAGGATGTGAGGTGTGGTATCTACCGCCCTATTCTCCTGACTTAAACAAGATTGAACATTGGTGGTTTGTCTTGAAGAACTGGATGCGACAA
>NZ_JBFPDP010000119.1:0-901 GCF_040830845.1 Sivoneniella epilithica UHCC 1019 | reverse complement strand
TAGAGTTCTTGCATGAATCAAGCAGAGAGCGCAAGCTCAAAGTTGATGATCGCTGCAATCAGGTTGAAGCGCAACCCAAAACGCTTGCGTCGATTTCGATACCGTTCAGCGAGAATCCGAAAAATCTTGAGCTTGCGATTCACATGCTCAGCGACCACCCGCAATCGGGCTAGATTTCGGTTGTGCTGCCGCTCGGCTTTGCTCAGTTTGCCTTGACGCGGCTTCTTGGTTGGAATACAAGTAGAGGGATGGAGCTTTGCAATACCTTGATAGCCCTTATCCGCCAAACACAACTGCTCCGGTAGCATCGGCAGACGATGTAACTTGAACAGTCGAAAGTCATGGACTCGCCCTTTGCCAAACGCCGTACAGATAATCTGTCCAGTGGCTTGATCGACCAGGACTTGAGCTTTTAGCGTATGCCGCTTTTTCTTGCCGCTGTAGTAGCATCGCTGTTTTTTTTGGGACGCTCAATTGGGCTTTCAGTGACATCGACTGCCCACACACTCCAGGTATTGGCATTCTGGTAAAGTTGCTTTTTGCCCGGTAACCGGAACTGACCTGACTTCATCAATCGACTTTCAACCTTCTGAATCAAGCGGCACACTGCCGACTCACTTAATCCCCAAGTAGTGGCAATGTGAAACTGGGTTCGATATTCTCGCCAGTACTCAAGTACGACTAGCAATTGGTCTTCCACGCTTAATTTGCACTGTCCACCCCGTTTCCCTGTTCGGTCAAGGTCAGGACGCAGCACGTCCACCATCTGCGCGAAGGTTTGTGGGTGTATTCCGCATCGGCGTTTGAATAACTCAGGCTTGAGTTGGCTCAGTTGTTTGTAGGTCATCAGTCCTCCTTGATCTATTTGTAGCCACTTCCCTCTATTCACGCAAGAGGTCTA
>NZ_JBFPDP010000118.1:0-911 GCF_040830845.1 Sivoneniella epilithica UHCC 1019 | reverse complement strand
CAGGGCGGTTTTATTGTGAGGGTAGGAAAGTGAGGATGGACTGAAATCCTATATCAGTATCAGTCCATGACCCTCATCACTCAATTAAAAACGATTCAAGACCCTCGTGGCAAAAGAGGAAGGCGCTATCCTCTGTGGTTCCTATTGTTCGTGGCGTTGCTGGGAAGTTTGTGCGGATATTGGGGCTACCGCCCTCTGGAAAAGTTCTGCCAGAAGCATCATCAAAGCTTGTGTGAGTTGTTAGCTTTAGACCCAGAAACGGCGGTGATGCCTTCCTACTCAACATTTCGCCGTGTTTTTCAGATAGTTGATGCCCAAGTTTGGGTCGAGGTCTTTAATGGATGGGCGGGGTTACACGCTCCGCCATCAGCAGGTCTTTTATGGTCGATTGATGGCAAAAGCATTAAATGCACCTCAGTCGGCGGCAACACGAATGAGCAAGACTTTGCGGCACTGGTTTCTGTGTATGGACAGCAGGCGGGAGTCGTGCAGTTAGCGTTGATGTACAACCGCAAAGAAAGTGAGATTGGGGTAGCAAAACGCTTACTAGAGGCGGTGACCTGCGCTCCGAGTTTGGCGCAATCGTTGCCAGGTGGCTTCAGTCTTGATGCACTCCATGCCCAAGTCGATACGTTGGAGTTGCTAGAGTCGAGGCATTGTCACTATCTTGTGGGTCTCAAAGCCAATCAAAAACTGCTGCTAAAGCAGATGCAACGTCTAGTGCAGCAAGAGTGTCCGTTGAGCCAGGCGAACCACGATGAAACGCTGCATGGACGACAGACTCAGCGCACAGTCCGGGTCTATGCTGCCCCACCAGACTTACCGAAACGGTGGACAAAAGCGGGCATCACTCGCCTCATTTGGGTCAAGCGCCAAGGCATTCGGTCTGGAAATCCCTTTACTCACGAGCA
>NZ_JBFPDP010000117.1:0-916 GCF_040830845.1 Sivoneniella epilithica UHCC 1019 | reverse complement strand
ACTCCAGCCATTGGTAGACCTCATCTCTCTATCCTTCAGTTTATCTGATCTGTATCTACTCAAATTTAATTTGGTATTACAAAGGTTAACAAAGAGAGATTTCTGCCATGGGTTCAAATTTATTAGAGGCGACGAACACCTATTGGCGCAAGTTGAGCCAACTGGATGCGGCTTATCAACGGGGAGAGGTATCCCTTGAAGAAGTCGATGCTCAAGTAAAGGTGCTGATGGCAGAACTGGGGCAAGCTCGCAAAGAATCTTTCAGGTATTTCGTGAACGGACTGCGGAACACCTGGCATGAGCAGCGGGAGTTGTTTTTGGGGGTGTCTCTTCTGGGTATTTTGGCGTATACCTGGTTAGTATTGCCGTTGTAGCAACGCTTCAACTCTTTGCCATTGTTCCTGGGTCACTTCAAAATTTGTACTCCGGGGAGTCCGAAGCACTTGCAACTTTCGCAAAACTGGGTCGTGCCTGTCTTCCCGGGTTTCTGGCATCGGGAATCGTGCAGCAGAATATTGGCTTTGGCAAACGCATCCTTTGGTGGCTGGGACAAAGTGTCATTCTGATCGGTGGCTTCGTGCTGACGCTTAACTTCCTGCCCCAGTTGAGCTTCATGTTCCTGCTCCTACCGCTATTTCCACTGTTAATGGGAATTCTGTCTCTGGTTGCAGGTTTGACCAATCGAGCATGGGTGTATGCGATCAGTTCTGCTCTATTTTTCGGTTGGTTACTGGCAGCAGGTTTTCCCTTGTCCGCTTAACCCGTGAACTGTGAAATTCCCTCTTGGGAATCAGCCTCTCTTGCAAAGATTTGGCTAGATTAAAGAGGTCGGTTCTATCTAGTCGAACCTGAAAAACTGGAGTTCAGGCGATCGCCTGAGAGTGAATCAGGGGATGAGTCAAAAAGAAGCGGAACA
>NZ_JBFPDP010000116.1:0-916 GCF_040830845.1 Sivoneniella epilithica UHCC 1019 | reverse complement strand
AGAGGATGTCTGAGAAGTTAGGGGCTACGCTAGCCGCCTGAGCATCAGACGAATCATGGCAACATAAATGAAAGTTTCAGAAGTCTCTGGTAAAACTTCGTAGTCCTTGGACAACCGCCTTGACCAATTGAGCCAACCCCAAGTGCGTTCTACGACCCAACGTTTTGGCAGCAGGACAAAGCCTTTCGCATCGTCAGAGCGTTTAATCGTCTCAAGAATCCAGCGATAGGTGTCCATTGTCCATTTCATGAAATCAACCCCCTCGTAGGTACCGTCAACCCAAATGAGCACCAACCGTGCAATCTGCTGGGAAACCGCCGCTAGGCGCTTGAAAACCAGACGTGCACCCTGCTGGTCACTGACATTGGCAGCCGTGACGACCACCAGCATTACCAAGCCCAAGGTATCGACCATCAAATGCCGTTTGCGTCCTTTGACTCGTTTGCCTCCGTCAAAACCAACGGCAATTGCCGCAGGGGTTGCGGTTTTCACCGATTGAGAATCCAGACTCGCCGCACTTGGTGCCGCTTGATGCCCTTGTGCAACCCGCTCCCAACTCACAAACTTGGCATGAATCGTTTCCCAAGTGCCATCGATTCGCCAGACTCGAAAGTCGTGGTACACCGTTTTCCAGTTGGGAAAGTCGTGGGGCAACATCCGCCACGCACACCCCGCCACCACGATGTAAAAGAGGGCGTTCATCACTGCTCTGAGGTCTACCTTGCGAGGTCGTCCACCGGGTTTTGCCCCTGGCAGCAAGGGCAGTAGGAGTTCCCATTGCTCATCACTGATGTCTGTCGGGTACGATAGTGCCATTGCTCTCATGCTCCTGTCGATTCTTTCTTTTGACAGCTTACGAGGTGAGAGTTTCCTTTTCCTATCTCAGCGCTACATCTGGGCTTTTAAGACATCCTCT
>NZ_JBFPDP010000115.1:0-945 GCF_040830845.1 Sivoneniella epilithica UHCC 1019 | reverse complement strand
GCGGTTGAAACACCAGAATGATGTTTTCTGGCACTATCAACGCTTTGCTGGTGTGAAACCGTCCGTTATCCACTTGCAGCAGGTTGAGGCTGTCAGGGTAAGCCTGGGAAAACTCATCCAAGAACCGTTGGTAGCACTCAGTATCGACATGGGAGAATTGCAGAAAAAAGGACTCTCCTGTGGCAGGTTCCACCGCGCCGTACAGCCAGAATGCTTTGAATATCCACTGCCATGCCCCGATGGGTTTCACCCCAAACGCCGTAATCAATCGCCCGATGAGGGTGTGAAGTCCAAAGCGGCTCTCATCTTGGGCAAAGTAGCGAATCTCTCGCTCATCCTGGCGCACTTGCCGATAGTACTGGCTTAACAATCCGAGGTCGTCTGCAAGGTTTTTTTAAATGCCTCTCGCTGCTCTGAGTTCTGCTTAATGTGTTGAGGACGAGCCACTTTGAGCTTGGCTTTGAGTCGGTAGCGCGTCATCTGGTACACCGCATGATACTGAGCTTCTATGCCTAAACTCTCTAAGAGCCATTGCTGCACTGCACCGTAACTATCAAACCCATTGCTTGGTTCTTGCAATCGTTTGGCTAAGGCAACTTCTGCCCACAGCGGAATCACCCGGTTGCCTCCTCCTGGGGTTGGTTTAACCACCAGCAATGCCGCTAATCCTTGAGCTCGATACACCGCTAACCACTTTTGAACCGTGCCCCGATGCTTGCCAATCGCAGTAGCAATTTGGCTGATACTCGGTGCTTGCGCTTGTTTGAGCCAGTACAACACTTGCAACCGTTCTTTGAGTATTGGCTGTTCTGTTTCTCGTAACCGTTCGCCTAAATCGTCGAGACTTTCTTTAATCGCAATCGTGCTGACTCCAGCCATTGGTAGACCTCATCTCTCTATCCTTCAGTTTATCTGATCTGTATCTACTCAAATTTAATTTGGTAT
>NZ_JBFPDP010000114.1:0-965 GCF_040830845.1 Sivoneniella epilithica UHCC 1019 | reverse complement strand
TATAGCTATAGTCAATCAGGTTAGGACATAGGATAAAATATTCTAACCGTTGCTGTTCACGATTATCATGGCAAAACCCTACAGTGAAGACTTGCGGCAAAAAGTGATGCAAGCCATTGAGTTAGATGGTCTCAAGAAAAGCGAGGCGGCTCAATTGTTCAACATCAGTCGCAATACGATTAACCTATGGTGTCAGCGCAAAGCCGAAACAGGGGATGTTAAACCTAAGCCTAGGCAAACATCTCAAGCACAGGTCAAAATCGCAGATTGGGAGAAGTTTCGGGCATTTGTCAAAGTGCATGGAGATAAAACCCAAGCCCAAATGGCAGCGCTATGGGAAGGGGAAATCTCTCAGCGCACGGTTTCACGAGCCTTACAGAAGATTGGACACAGTCGTAAAAAAAAACTTATGGGTATGTCCAACGCGATGAAGTAAAACGCTCAGCCTTCCTAGCGCAACTTGAAGACCCCAAAGCTGCTCACTTAGTCTATGTCGATGAGTCGGGGATGGATGAACGCGATGATTACGGTTATGGATACTGTGCTGTAGGAGAACGTTTCTACGCCCTCAAATCAGGTCGGCGGCAGGGACGGATTAATATGATTGCGGGATACCGAGATGGTCAATTGATTGCGCCTTTTACTGTGGAGGGGGCTTGCAATCGCCTGGTCTTTGAAACTTGGCTAGAGAGGTGCTTGGTTCCAGTGTTGCGTCCTGGTGAGTGGGTAATTGTAGATAATGCTACGTTTCATCCTGGGGGTCGAATTGCCAAGTTAATTGAATCAGCAGGTGCCCAGGTTGTGTATTTGCCGCCCTACTCGCCTGACCTCAATCGGATTGAAAAGTGTTGGGCGTGGTTAAAAAGCCGGATTCGTGACCAGTTACGCAACTCGGATAATTTACGCGATGCGATGGAAGCCGTTCTCAAGCAGGCAGCGTCCTAACAAATGTGGCTTAAGCTATA
>NZ_JBFPDP010000113.1:0-970 GCF_040830845.1 Sivoneniella epilithica UHCC 1019 | reverse complement strand
AACCTGAGTTCGGGATAAGGAAGGGGCAAAACAGGTAGGGTGAAAGTGCCAACTTATCATCCATCTGAATTACCCCCATGCCTAGTCTAGAGGAACTGTTTTGCTCGGTCGATGATTTTTGCCAACGCTTTGAACCGCAGTGGGAGCGTCAACTGCTGGGAAATGGATTACAACAACGCAAACGAGCGCGGAGCTTGTCGTTGAGCGAAATCATGACAATTCTGATTGGCTTCCATCAGTCGTGGTATCGAAATTTCAAAGCCTACTACCAAGAGAAAGTCCAGGAGCAATGGTCAGCGGAGTTTCCAGGATTGGTGAGTTACAATCGCTTTGTCGAGTGGATGCCGAGTACGTTGATACCGCTATGGGCATACTTGCGCTCGTGTTTTGGCACCTGTAGCGGCATCAGTTTCATGGATTCCACCAGCCTCAAAGTCTGTCACAACCGTCGCATCAAGCAACATAAGGTGTTCAAGGACTTGGCGACGCGTGGCAAAACGTCAGTCGATTGGTTCTTTGGTTTCAAACTCCATCTGGTCGTCAACGACTCAGGGGAGTTACTTAACGTTATCTTGACTCCTGGCAATACCGATGATCGCGCTCCAGTGCCGAAACTGGTGCGGCAGCTTTTTGGCAAAGTGTTTGCTGACAAGGGCTACGTGTCTCAAAAACTGGCAAACCAGTTGTTAGAAACTGTTGGTATCCGGTTGATTACCAAGCTCAAGCGCAATATGAAACAGCGCTTGATGCCTCTGACTGACCGGTTGATGCTGCGGAAGCGCTCGGTCATCGAAACGATTATTGACCAGTTGAAGAACATTTCTCAAATTGAACACTCTCGGCATCGCTCTGCGGTCAACTGTTTTGTCAACATTCTCTGTGGACTGATTGCCTATTGCCATCAGCCAAAGAAGCCTACGATCGCCATTGACTATAATTTGCTGCCTTCGGCTTAACCCGAACTGACGTT
>NZ_JBFPDP010000112.1:0-1033 GCF_040830845.1 Sivoneniella epilithica UHCC 1019 | reverse complement strand
TAACCCAAGTTGCGGGTTATGTGGAGATGGGAGATTATTGCGACAGGGGCGCAGGTGAACGAGTCGAAGTCGCGAAAGCAATTCGTAAACGAATCAGTGAATCAGTGGAAGCGAAGGACTAGTCGATAAAGGCGGCTTTAAGGGTGAACGCAACGATAAAAGCGGAGACTTTCAGCAAAAAGCCATCCATCGTCACCGCATGAATTGATTTGGGAAATTGAGCAGTAATGCCACTAAAAACAGTTTCGATGAAGTGGCGGGTGGTTTGCTTGATATAAGCCAGAGCAGGAGAATCTGGGCGTTTGGAATTGCGTTTCCGAGCCACTTGCAACCGGATGGTATCGGTCTGCTCAAGGTCATCCTCCGCTTGATAGTTCGTGTAGGCAGCATCAGCATAGATTTGAGTGTGGGCAGGCAAATTCAAGGGCAAGGCATTAAGACCCCGCACATCATTGGCTTCACCGGGCAAAAAGGCAAATTCCACGGGAATGCCATCGGTGGTCGCTAGCAGTTGTACCCGAATGCCATAGAAATAGCGCTTTTTGGACGCAATGTAGCCTCGGTAATCCTCGCATCGAACCAGACGAACTTGAGGAATCCGAATGTTGTCGCATATTGGCACGGGGAAGGAATCGAGCAAGTATTCCGTACTGGAATTGACCGATTTGAGCACCATGCCCAGACCGTCGAACAGGTCTAGCAACGGCAAAAATAACCGATGCAATCGGCGATTGAACCGCGACTTACTCAACATCTGGGGCATCAACCCGTGTTCTTTGAGATAGTCCTGAGCGATCTGATGATTCCCCCCGAAGAACCGGGCTGCCACTAGTGCGCTGGTAATCACTTCCGCATCGCTCAGTTGCACTCGCCTATCCTCTTGATGTCCGATCGCCTTGAGCAGGTCATCGGTGATGGCATAGATCGCTATAATTTCGGTAATCATTTTTCTTTCTCTCCAGGCGTTACAAGTTCTTGGAGAGATTTTATTTGTTTTGCGCCTGCTGCCGATTCTAACTAGCAACTTGAGTTA
>NZ_JBFPDP010000111.1:0-1425 GCF_040830845.1 Sivoneniella epilithica UHCC 1019 | reverse complement strand
GTCATCATTGGACTCAATACAACAGCCCTTATTCTGGCGGCATTAATCTATTTCTGCAACTTTGAGATGCTCCCAACGCAGCAAAGATGGATGCAACTGCGAACACGACAGGAAAAGAAATTACACTAAACAAATCTGCTTTCAAATCTGCTTTTAGTTTTTCCATTTCATCTCTAGCTAACTGCTGTGAGCTAACCTTATTTTCTGACTCCTTGACATTGGCTATTGCTATTTCAGAGGTGTTAGATTTAGAAATTTCATTTTGAGGAATTTTTTTTGCTGTCTCTGGTACGTTTTTTATATCCTTGTCTACTTGGGAGATACCATCAGGTTTTAAGAAAGAGACACTCATCCACAAAAGCCCAATAGTCGGAAGATAGCAAAATATCGGAATTAGTATTATTTTTAACCATGAAATCTTTGATGTTTGTGGCGTTAGCATTTTTTCTACCTCAATATGTCTACTCAAAAACTTGAATAATTGCTCTCAACATTTCAGCTTGATCAGCGGGAATATCTTGAACTCGTTTAATAATAAGAGACGCTGTTGCTCTGTTGACTTGAATCTCCTTAGCAAGCTTACGGGCGCTGATATTAGGATTTAACTTATAGAGAAGCAAAATAGCTTGAAACCACTTTTGTAAATCCAGATGGGTTTTATGAAATAGCGTACCGACCGTCACACTATACGAAGTAAAGCAGCTATTGCATCTGTATCTATGTTCATTTTTATACATACTTGCTTTGATCGAACCGCAGTATGGACAGGTTGGAGTTCCATTCCAGCGAATGCTTTCCAGGTGAACTAAACACTCCTCATGAGTCTCAAGCATGGGGAAACTACTCTAAGTTTGAGCAATTGAGGAATAAAAGCTCAAACTACATGAAGAAACCCACCATCAAGAAAACATCTGTAAATTACCTGAAATCCTATAAGTATTACTATGGCAGTTCTGCTGTTTTTAGTACACTGCTCCTGTTATAGAAATAGCTCAGGCGATGACTACAACTCTGTGTTTTCCTACATAAACGTCAAGAGTATGGGGAGGATCGATGGATTGGAATCGGGATACTTGATGGGCGTGTTGTAGTGGTAGTTTTTACAGAACCAGACGAGCAAACAATCCGGATTATTTCACTTCGCAAAGCTCTGCCTTATGAACGAAAAAGATACGAACAATATCTCAAAGATGAATTGGGAGAAGGTTGACTCACTCAAGGAAGAAGAAATCGATACCTCTGATATTCCTCCATTAACTGAGGAGTTTTTCAACAAGTCGCGGTGGTGGAAACCCGTAGAGCCATTGAATGCTCTTGTTCAAGTAGATCCAAATACACTAGCCTGGTTTCAGAGGATGTCTTAAAAGCCCAGATGTAGCGCTGAGATAGGAAAAGGAAACTCTCACCTCGTAAGCTGTCAAAAGA
>NZ_JBFPDP010000110.1:0-1425 GCF_040830845.1 Sivoneniella epilithica UHCC 1019 | reverse complement strand
TAGTTGTCCCTGAAAAACTATCCAGATAGGAAGGGATAAGGGATTCAAGGCATCGAGAAGGGTGTAAAATTGCCAGAAAGTGAAGCTAAAGAGGCAAAAGCTGGTGAAATGAGTCGAGGATTTCGCCCTAAACTTGGGGCATCATCAGGGCACAATCGCGTGCTGTTGCAGGAACAGTTGAACCTAGACCATCCATTGGTCAAATTAAGCCAAGCGATAGAGTGGCAGGAGTTTGAGGCTGAATTTGGCAACCCAATGAGCCGCGAAGGGGGACGACCTGCGCTGCGAACTCGGTTGATGGTAGGCTTGCACTACTTGAAAGCACTCTACAACGAGAGTGATGAATCGGTCGTTGCCAAATGGGTAGAAAATCCCTACTGGCAATACTTTTGTGGAGCAGAAACGTTTGAGCATGAGTTTCCCTGCCATCCCACGAGTTTGGTGAAATGGCGGCAGAGAGTCGGGGTAGAAGGGGTAGAGAAACTGCTCCAACAAGTGCTGCGTAGTGCGACTGTGCAGCAAGCGCTTCAACCCTGTGAGATTGAGCGAGTCACGGTAGACACCACAGTGCAGGAGAAGGCGATTGCCTTTCCTACCGATGCCCGGTTGTACGAGAAAGCCAGACGAGCGTTGGTGCGAGTTGCCCGTCAGCACCAAGTGAAACTGCGGCAGAGCTATGTGCGCTTAGGTAAGCAGGCATTGTTTTGGCAGAGTCGCTATGCATCAGCACGTCAAGCCAAACGAGCTAAAGCGCAGACTCGGAAACTGCGAACGTACTTGGGACGAGTCGTGCGTGACATTGAGCGCAAAATGAGTGATATCCCGCAAGCAGTGCAATCGTTGTTGGAGATTGCCAAACGGATTTATCAGCAACAGCCTAAAGATACGGGCAAACTCTACAGTGTTCATGCCCCCGAAGTGGAGTGTATTGCCACAGGTAAAGTCCACAAGCGCTATGAGTTTGGCTGCAAAGTTGTGCTGGCGACCACCGCTGCCAGCAATTGGATTGTCGGCATTGATGCAGTCCATGGCAATCCCTACGATGGCGCAACGTTGAAGGGTGCACTCGCTCAAGCCGAAAAACTCACCGCTGTTAAACCCAAACAGGCTTTTGTGGACAAAGGATTTCGCGGCACAACTCATCATCCCTTGGAGGTCGAAGTGTTCGTTGCGGGTACTCGCAAATTGACGGGCGCACTCAAACGCTGCCTCAAACGCCGCAGTGCTATTGAACCTGTAATTGGGCATAGCAAACAAGATCATGCTTTAGGACGCAACTACTTACAAGGTCAAATTGGCGACCGGATCAATGCCTACCTTGCGGGCTGTGGCTTCAATTTGCGTAAACTGTTCCGCTTCTTTTTGACTCATCCCCTGATTCACTCTCAGGCGATCGCCTGAACTCCAGTTTTTCAGGTTCGACTA
>NZ_JBFPDP010000109.1:0-1634 GCF_040830845.1 Sivoneniella epilithica UHCC 1019 | reverse complement strand
TGCCGATCGCTCAACCTTGAGATCCGGACCAGCATCGACGACAAACATTTTGCATCATTACATTGCCTAGACTGCGATCGCTTCATTAGGAATCTGACTCAGCCCCAGGCGCAATCATTTGGGCGGCATTTGCCCAAGCCACAGCAGCAGCCACCTCAGCAGCTTTCTTTGTTAGAAGGGGGACAGTCATGAGCGCTATTTTCTCCTTCAAGCGTGGTAATCCTTGCCCCATCTGCAACTCCGAGAATGGCGGCTGTAAGCAGTCTGATGACTTAATCCTGTGCATGAACGATCGCGCTGACGTACCAGGCTATCGCTGTATTGGACAATCTAAAGATGGGGGGTGGGGTAAATTTCTACCCACTGACCTACTAGATGCCCAAGACGATGATCGGCGGCGTGAGTGGCAAGAGCAGCGCGAACAGAAACACATCCAACAACAGCATGACTGGGAAGCAAGACAAGCTGTTGCACTCACCGCAGATGAGCGCGATAAAGCCTATCGGCAGTTACTATCAGAGCTAACCCTTCACCCAAGCGATCGCGCTGACTTGACCAGGCGTGGACTAACTGACGCACAAATAGAGCAGCAGGGCTTTAAGTCGGTAGAGCAATGGCAATCCGCCCACAATGCCCCATTAAATCTACCCGGCGTTTTGCCACATGGCAGCCTGAACATTCCTGAACCCGGCTACCTTTGCCCCATTACCGATATTCACGGGCGGATCATTGGCTGCCAGGTGAGATCACGTGATCCACAGGCAGAACGTAAATACTATTGGCTATCGAGCTACTCTGAAGAAAAGCGTCCAATGGGTCAAACAGCCCATCTAAAGGGTACTGATGAAAATCCGCTACTATCCTTAGGCAACTTTGCCAATGCCCCTAGAATCGCTTTGTGTGAGGGAACAGGCGCGAAACCATTGATCGCCCATCATCGGTTAGTTTCGCCTGTGATTGGGGCGGCGGGTGGCAATTTTGCCAGTAGTAGCTCTCAAATCTTAGAAGCGATCGCCCTTGCTCCTAATGCCGACTGGGTTCTTTATGCCGATGCTGGTAGTCGCAACAATCCAAACATTGTGCGGCAATATTCAGCGATTGTAGAACTGTTGCATGAACACGGGCGATCGCTACTGATTGCCGATTGGGGGCAATGGGACGATAAAGCGGCTGGTGACATTGACGAGATCCAAAACTACTCGCACATTCAGCTAAAGCCCTTCTCTGAATTCACCAGAGCAAAAGGCTTTGCGCCACAGCAAGAAGCTGTGAACCCAGAAATAGCCGAACGAGATCATGCGATCGCCAACCGTCAACAGCAACTTCGTAATAATTACTGGGGTAACTTACAGAAGGATTTTCGGCTGAGTCCATCTAAAAGTCGCACGATCAAAATCTATGAAGGCTATGCCCCAACGTTTCCACTCAACACAAAAACTGTCCTGCTACGCGGAGGATTAGGCAGCGGCAAAACAGAAGCAACCATGCAATCGCTATTGCCGCATAAAGATAAACAAATTCTTTGGATCGTTAATAGAAACGGATTGGGACGGCAAACAGCAGAGCGGCTGCATAAGTTAGGTTTTGAAGCGGTCTATCACTTTCAAGACAACCCCGGTTTATACCGTGAAATG
>NZ_JBFPDP010000108.1:0-1701 GCF_040830845.1 Sivoneniella epilithica UHCC 1019 | reverse complement strand
GAATTAAAATTCGTTCTCGAATATGAGGTAGTTCACTCTGTCGAAGAGCTTTTTGCAATTTATCTACTTGATCTGAATCTAGAAAGTTCTTTGCTGGCATGGCACGGGTGGTCTAATTATTCTTATTATTCAATTATGCAATTTAAATGCTGATCAGCTTATCACAACGTTTTGCGATGCAACCGAGCCAGATAGGGTCGAAAGCGGGTGTTTTCTCCCTCAACCCGAGTCATGTACGTCTTGCTGACAATTTGGTCGCCCTCTGGAATAAATCCTGGATAAACAGACCACCCTAAGTCCTTCGGCAACGCTACGCGAACGGTGACATAGAAGTAACACTTCCAAGTCGCAACGATCGCCCACAACGGACGAAAGGTGTCAGCACTATGATCACCCAAAGCCCATCCTAAAATCCCCTTTTTGAAGTGGTCAACGGCAGTCCACAGCCAAATTTTGTTTTTTTGACCCCACAAACGTTTCTAACTCGTCTAGCCCACAAACGTCAGGAGGAACCTCTGGATCGTAAGCATCGGGTAACAGTTCACCGATTTGTTTGACCCAAGTAATGATGGTCGTATGGTGCACTCCTTTAACCCGCTCAATGCCTCGAAAACCCATGCCGTTAACATCCATCGTGAGGCACTCCCGCTTAAACTCCTCTGAATAACTGGAAGCAGGATCATAAGTTGCGATAAATTGCCGCCGACAGGTCTTACAGATGTAATTTTGTTTCCCTCTTTGCTTACCGTTTTTACTGACCTCACTTGAACCGCATTCGGGACACTGCATTGCTTTTACCCTGATTTCATATTTCTATTATGCAACGCCGACCGCCACTTGCCGCACCGGATGACGACAAGGATGGGTTTTCTGATGGGCACCGAGTTGGATGATTTCGTCTCGGTAGCACACCCTCTTGGAAAGGACTCGCTGGACGAGTCAGAAAAAACTTGTGCTCATCGCTCATCGCATCAAAGGCGGCAAACCCGAAGAAGCCTAAATCTAAAATCAGTAACCCACCGACGGGCAACAGCATCCTTAACTCATCTCACCCCAACGGCATGACCCGATGGGGGTCAGGCAACACGCTTGAAGGCAACGGTTGCGTCCGAATCCGTTGCGTCACTTGCGTCAACACGGCTAAAAATAATGCTGCGGGTCACTCGACTAAGCGTTTTGACACCGCCTGGCGACTCACCTGTTGGGCGCTCAGCCATAGTAATCCTTCTTGTTCAAGCACCCGGACAATCTCACTTAAGTAGCGCCCCTGACGATAGACCAAGCTCACCACAATCGCTGACATCACCGATAACGTTAGCACTCGGTCGCGCAACTGCCCTTCCCAGTTTGCCGCTCCAGTGTTTTCAGGTTGGCAAAGGTGCCAAGAGTCAGTGGCGCAATCAGTCTGGCTTCCACTGCCTCGCAAGCCGGGACAGGGGGGAGGACAAAATGTCGAAATTCTTCTTTCCCGCGCTTTTTATGAGCTTTGGTCATTGTTGTCTGGGGAAGCCAAATAGAGCTATTTTGACTTTAACCTCTGCTTGACTTCCTTGGATTTCCTTAAGTTGACAGCTATGGTCTTGTGCCTACCCTGGCAAAGCTGAGGGCAATCCCTTGTGGTTGCCCCTACGAATTTCGGCGTTGCTGAATCTAGATATGAATCGTTAGGGAACTGGAACATCGCCGAATTTGAGGTAGTGA
>NZ_JBFPDP010000107.1:0-1707 GCF_040830845.1 Sivoneniella epilithica UHCC 1019 | reverse complement strand
TTTCTTTTGACAGCTTACGAGGTGAGAGTTTCCTTTTCCTATCTCAGCGCTACATCTGGGCTTTTAAGACATCCTCTGAGGTCTGCTCACGTTTGAGGCTAGAGTACCGTGAGCAAAAGTGATGAGTTAACCTTTCCAGTTGATGGGCAACTTCTAATGGTTCTGCCCAGAGCGGTGCTTCGATTCACAACCCAGACATTCAACTTCCAATTCTGCGCTCTGATCCTGATGGTTACTATCTGGAGATGCGAGTTGAGGCGGATACTTCTGACTCTACTGAAGTGGCTGTGACCCGTCGAATGCCGCTCGAAAATCTTTCAACAGATGAATGGGAGGAATTAAAAGCACAATACACCAAGTTGGACTTTAGAGACTGTGCTGACCAGGGAATTAGTAAAGGGCTAGAGAAAATTCAAGACCGGAAGATTCAACGTCTGTTTATGGCATTGTTGACTTTCTAATACCAATTTAAATGGTGTTAATGACAGATAGTACATCTAGGATAAAGGGGTAACCCGTAAGGGAAGCAATCACTTGCGGGGTTAGCTGGGACAAGAGTTGATCCACCCTAGCTTGCAGTTGCTCCAGCGTTTTGAACGAAGCCCACTTGAGATCTGCCTTGAGATATTCCCATAAACGCTCAATGGGATTTAGCTCAGGACAGTAAGGCGGTTGAAACACCAGAATGATGTTTTCTGGCACTATCAACGCTTTGCTGGTGTGAAACCGTCCGTTATCCACTTGCCGCAGGTTGAGACTATCGGGGTAAGCCTGGGAGAACTCATCTAAGAACCATTGGTAGCACTCGGTATCGACATGGGAGAATTGCAGAAAAAAGGACTCTCCTGTGGCAGGTTCCACCGCGCCGTACAGCCAGAATGCCTTAAACAACCACTGCCATGCCCCAATCGGTTTCACCCCAAACGCCGTAATCAATCGTCCGACGATTGTTTTGAGTCCAAAGCGGCTCTCATCTTGGGCAAAGTAGCGAATGGGTCGCTCATCCTGGCGCACTTGCCGATAGTACTGGCTCACCAAGTCGAGGTCATCTGCAAGGTTTGCTTAAATGCCTCTCGCTGGACTGGGTTCTGTTTGATGTTTTGTGGACGGGCTACTTTGAGCTTTGCTTTGAGGCGGTAGCGCGTCATCTGGTACACCGCATGATACTCGGCTTCTACCCCTAAACTTTCTAACAGCCACTGCTGCACTGCCCCGTAACTGTCAAACCCATTGCTTGGTTCCTGTAATCGTTTGGCTAAGGCTCTCTCTGCCCACACTGGAATCACCCGATTGCCGCCTCCTGGGATGGGTTTAACCACTAGCAAGGCTTCGAGTCCTTGCGCTCGATACAGCGCTAACCACTTTTGTACCGTGCCTCGATGTCTGCCAATTGCCACCGCAATCTGGCTAATACTCGGTGCTTGCGCTTGTTTGAGCCAGTACAACACTCTTGCAATCGCTCTTTGAGTATCGGTTGTTCAACTGCTCGCAAACGGTCGCCTAACTCTTCAAGACTTTCTTTGATTGCAATCGCACTGACTCCAGCCATTGATAAACCTCATCTCTACACCCCTCAGTTTATCTGAATCTGTAACTACTCCAATTTAATTTGGTATCACATCCTGCCGCTGCCACAATTTCATTGATGTATTGAGAGCGGTGAAAACTGGCGTTATCTATGACAATCGCGTCACCAGGTTGCAATAG
>NZ_JBFPDP010000106.1:0-2384 GCF_040830845.1 Sivoneniella epilithica UHCC 1019 | reverse complement strand
TAAACTCCGGGTGAAAGGTCGCTGAACCATGTAATACCATTTTAGATTTTGGATTTCTTTTGATTTCTGACTCCTTCATGCTTGCTCCTTCATGCTTGGTTCTGTTTCAAACCCCACTCGTCGCAACCGATGAATTATGCGCGTTGCCAGTTCTGTGTCCGTTATCGATTTACTCAGGTAATCGTCGGCTCCAGCGGTGAAGGCGCGATCGAGATTGGCGGTATCGATATGCGCCGACAAAAATAAAATGGGTAGCTGCTGCCATTTGGGATCACTCCGTACGGTCTGACACAACTCTACTCCGTTGAAACCGGGCATTTCCAGGTCAAGCACCAGCAGATTGGGCGCGGTTGTAGTTAGCACCTGCCAAAACTGTTGTGGGTCACTAAGTCCAGTTACTTCTATCGCCAGCGGTTGCAACAGAGCCGCTAACCGGGTGATCGCGATGGCATCATCATCCACCACCAAAACCCGGTTGAAATGGCGGGTCTGGTTCTGCTTTAGCACATCCGTTACAGCTTTGAGAATTTCGTGGATCGGTAGGGGTTTCTGAAGGAAAACACAGCCTCCCAGCCGCACGACTTCCAGGCGATCGCTCAGGGTGTCTCGTCCAGTGAATGCCAACACCGGAATTTTGGGCACTCGCTGCATCAATTCCTGCAACAGGCTAAACCCGTTCTCTGCACCGGGAAAATTCAAGTCCAGCAGAATCACATCGGGTGAAGACTGGGCGATCGCTCGGCGGGCAATCTCCAAATCGGTGGCTAATTCGACTCGTAACCTCCAAGCGATCGCTTCAATTCGGACGCACTCTGCCAACATTAAGTCGTCATCTACAATTAAAATCAGCGGGGTGTAGATCGCTGGCTGCGATCGAGTTTCTACGTCAGGCTTGTGCTGTAACTCCTGCTGTAACCGTTCCACCTGGTCAGCAATCTGCTCTGCCTGCAAACTTGTTAAACGAATGTGTGGTTGAAACCAGTCTTCTAACCCTCTGGCAATCTGAGAACCGATCATTAAGCCAAACATCCCCAGCGATCCAGCTAATTTGTGTGCTTCATGCTTTGCCTGTTGCTGGAGTTCGGAGGTGAGGGCATCGGTGGCAAGAGCGATCGCTGCCTGCTTCAGCACACCCACCTGAGCCGCGAACTGATCCTTCGACTTCTCCCACACCCGAGCGAGATTGGCTGTCACCTTGCGACGATCAGCTTCTCGCTTTGGGGTTTCTACCGGGGAGTCCACTGGCATCTCCTCTGCCTCTTGGACAGGAGGTTTAAGGCGATACCCCAATCCATGCACCGTCTCAACCAGATTGGCTACTCCCGCTGCCTTCAGTTTTTGGCGTAAACACTTGATGTGGGTGCTGACTGTTTCTTCTCCCGGAGACTCGGCAAAGTCCCAGAGGCGATCGAGGATTGCTTGACGGCTAAAAATTCGCTTCGGGTTCAGTAAAAATAATTCCAATAGACAATACTCTTTAGGTGTAAGGCGCAGCAGGGTTTCACCGCCTATCACTTCACCATTCACCGGATCAAACCGCAGATTTTCCCAGGTAATGATTCCCGCAGATACCGATTTTCCCCGTCGCAGCAGGGCACGTACCCGTGCCAGTAATTCCGAAGTATCAAATGGCTTCACCACATAATCATCGGCTCCAGCATCTAAGCCCATCACCCGGTCTGTGGTGCTGTCCTTGGCTGTCAGCAACAAAATGGGGCTTTCACAGCCTTTGGAACGGAGTTGCTTGCAGAGGCTCATCCCATCTAGTTTGGGAAGCACCACATCCAGCAAAATCAGGTCATACTCAAATTGCTCTGCCAGTTCCAGCCCGATCGCTCCATCGGCAGCGCGATCGACACGGTAATGATGCGCCATCAGTGCATCCGCGATCACTTCACAGGTTGGCTGATCGTCTTCCACCAATAAAATTTTCACAGCCTATCCTTGATTAAGCTTGACTATCAAGCACTCATTCTAAAAATGCCACAGAAATGAGGTGAGAGGCGATTAAACTCATTCAACAACGCTGAATTTTGTCATAAAAACTTTGAACCATTACGGTTTGTAAAAGCCGCCGATCTTCAAAACTTCTTCAAAACTTCCCTGTAGGTTAGAACCATAAAGGTTTAACGGGGGAGGTGCAATTTGGACGCTGAGATCTGGGTCTCTCGTTGAGTTTAATTCGATTCACCCGATCATCCTGCTAGAAACGCAATATTTGAGGATAGTCGCAAACGGAGTGAAGTCTTAAACTTTGTATAGTTTGTAACATTTAGACGGACGATTGAGGCATCCTTAAATCAGCCGCTGCATCGATCGCTTCCGCATCACAAGAGCCTCCTGTTACCCAGATTACCACCACTCCAGCGGGAGCCTAGAAAAGG
>NZ_JBFPDP010000105.1:0-2449 GCF_040830845.1 Sivoneniella epilithica UHCC 1019 | reverse complement strand
GGTGTCATCATTGGACTCAATACAACAGCCCTTATTCTGGCGGTATTAATCTATTTCTGCAACTTTGAGATGCTCCCCTCATCATGCACCTGCTTATGGTTGCCGTAACCTTTTGATTGGTGAGAAAGACAATAAGCTAGGGCTGCGAGAATTACTACCCACCGTTCATTTTCTGGGTTTGACAGCAACACCCACCTACAGCGAGGAATCTAGAAGAGGCTGGCTCTGGAAAATCTTTGAAAATAGAATTATCTATGAAGCAAATAAAAACACTCTGATCACTCAGAAGATTTTGGCTAGACCCAACTACATTGAGACGGCGACTAAAGTAGAACTAGAAATTAATGACGTAGTATATGACCGATTAGTAAAGCAGCATAAAGATCTACCTGAAGATCTCATTGAAACTCTTGCAACAAACTGGCAGAGAAACAATTTCATAGTAGATACTTACGTAGAAAATAAAGCTGCTTATGGAAAAACGATTATCTTTGCCGATCGCTGGTTTCAGTGCGTTTATCTAAAAGATAAGCTCCTTGAAAAAGGCATTAAAGCAGACGCTATTTACTCGCACATAGACGCTGATCCGGGTTCTGCCGAAGCTCGTAATAAACGTACACAAGATGATAACAAGCGAATTTTAAATCAATTCAAGACTGGAAAAGATGAACATGGCAATCATGCACCGCTTGACGTTTTAATTAATGTCAGAATGCTTACGGAAGGGGCGGATGTTCCTAGCGTTCAAACAGTATTCATCACTCGTCAAACAACAAGCTTTATTTTAATTACTCAAATGATCGGTAGAGCCTTGCGCGGCGAGAAAGCAGGCGGCAGTAGTGAAGCAAATATTGTTCTTTTCTTTGATGATTGGAAGCGTTTAATTGATTGGGCTACTCCGCTTGATGGGGATACGGAAGAAAACGAACCTTCTGTTAGAGAAGCTTACCCACTGGACTATATTTCAATTCGCTTAGTGGAAGAATTGGCAAAATCAATTGAAAGCGGCGGGGATTATAGGATTCTTCCGTTCTCAAAAATCTTTCCGGTTGGTTGGTACAAAACAGAGATCGTCTATGCTGATTCTGACGAGAAACAAGACTCAATGGAAGGTTTTACTGAGTTTGTTTTGGCTTACGAACATACCAAACAAAAACTTGACGCATTCATTAAGTTCATCTCTACCGCAAATTCATTGGATGAGTGGTCTAAAGAATATTTGGATGATGAATGGATGCAGCCTCAGATTGAACAATGGATTGAGGAACGGTTCGATCGCGAAACTGACAATATTGGTGAGAAGCTCAACTCAGATTTAATCAAGCTTGTGCGCCATATTGCTCAGAATCAATCTGTTCCTCCTTATCATTCATTTGAGGAAAGAGAGCTTTACGACCTGGATAAACTTGCTCAAAAAGTAGTTAATCTTCCTCCCCGCGTTTTGCGTGAACACTTAAGTCAAGAGTTTTCAAAACCTGGTATTTTATGGAAGACTTTCTACAAATCATTTAATCGCTTTGAAACAGCAGTGCAGGCAGCGGTTAGAGGCATTCTTGATTACGAGCTTTATGGAGAGAACACTTCTCAAACTGTTTCATTTCAAGCAACCACTTTTTCTGAAGAAGAACTAACTACGCAAGGAAAGATACAGGTTAAAAGGCGGGATGGCAATGCTTGTTTATGCTGTGGAGCAAAGGGAGCAGGAGTAAGATTACAGATTGATCACATTGTTCCTCTAAAATTTGGTGGTGAAACAACTTTAGAGAATTCACAAACGCTGTGTAGCATCTGCAACGGTACGAACGGTAAGGGAATTAATGAAATGAACTTTCGGTTTCATGCCACACAGCTAAGCCGTCCCAAGACGCTTGATTTGTCTCTACCCTATAAAGACCAGGATGAGATAAGAGCAATAACCAGAATTGTCAATTTCTTTTACCACTGCAAGGCAGTTTGCCAAGTGAATTGGCACGAAAGAAGGAATGGGAAGTACTACTTCGTTTGGGAGATTTGCTTATATGCTGGCAACCATCCTGAATGGCTACTCAACTATAAAGCGGAACTTTTAAGCTTTATTCAGAATGAGCTTGAGTGTTCCCATGTTCAAGATATTAAGGTTACTGTTCCTAATTAGTGGTGAAGCAGTTGATGCCTTTTTGAAACAATACGTTGCTTACTGATTTGCACTGCGATGGGAACCAATTTAGAGTGCGTCTCATCTGGATAATTGAATTTTCTCCTAGAAAAGCGCGATCTCTGTTGGACAAAGAAGGGGCGATCGGGATCTCGGCATCGGTTTTCGTGTAGTTTGTGCGGTTCCGTAGCCTTGCTTCCCGAAGGGTGGACTCTTTAATCTTTATACAATTGACGAGATTAGACCTCTTGCGTGAATAGAGGGAAGTGGCTACAAATAGATCAAGGAGGACTGATGACCTACAAACAACTGAGC
>NZ_JBFPDP010000104.1:0-3445 GCF_040830845.1 Sivoneniella epilithica UHCC 1019 | reverse complement strand
GCTCTAGTAGCTTGTAGTAGCTCGTCAGGTGACTTACCTTTCTTAGGATTTGAGCTTTTCCAATGACTTAGAGTGGAGCCATCCATATTGAGTCGTTTTGCTAGTTCACCTACAGAACAAGTTTCGGCTCTACTCGGTAGACACTGCACTTTAACTGCCTCCACTCTATCCAGTCGTTCTGCCAAATGCCTCATCTCATCAGGTAGGCTACCAAGTAGATTACCGCTTGAATTACTTCTTTCTGCTGCCATTGCTAGCTCAGAAACTCTAGCCGCTAACTCTTCAAACTGCTCTATCCTTACAAAACCTGAATAATCTACCTTTTGAGCTACCAGTATGTCTACTTGAAAATATTCAGAGAGAATCACTATGAGCGCTGGTGAGTCACCTTTCAGGCTACGTTCAGTGATAAAAGCTTTAAGGCGATCGTCTAGCTCTTTAGGAAGGTATGTCGCAACTCTGCGATTTTCAGTAGGCATTCTAGTAGCTCACTTGTGTGTCACTAACTCAGTATAGTGGCTAGAGTAGAGTCGTTCAATCTAGCCACTATACTGAGTCGCCTAAGTCGGACGCAGGGGGAAGCTGTTTAGGCTTTTCCATGACCAAGGCGATCGCGTTATCCAAAATGTCCAAATGGTCTTCGTTGTAACAGAAGACCATTCGTGTCGTTCCGTCTACAAACTGTTCGCGCTTTGGAGGATCTGCGTTGTCGTTTGCAAGTCGGTAGAGCTTTGCTGCAACACGCCCCATCTGTTTAAGTTGACCTGAATTAGGTCTATAACCTAAATCTCTAGCACGATCCGATATGGGAATTTCTTGACGAACACTACCAGGTTGAGACTCTGTTTTCAGCCTGCCCTTAAGAATAATATCTCTAACCATATCCTTGACAGCCAACTGTGTGCGCTCATCTACACCGCCAAGTTCGTACATCAAATCCAAGCCAGTCCGGATGTTGTTAATACGAAGCTCGTCAATCTCGTTGGACAGTTTTAACGTCTGGAGATCGGTATTGCCAGCATTTACGGAACCTAAAGAGTAGCTACCTGTTTTTCGGATGGATGGCAAAACGTCTTCATAGACCCATTTCTGAAAAGGGACAGCTAAAGGACTTTCAGATCGGGCAATTAAAGCATAGAGACCAGGCTCATAAAGAGTCGTTAGCTCTTGTCGTCCACCAGGGGTATTAATCTGTTTAATCCCCTTCCACTCAACAGGCACTTTTGACAAGTAATTTGTAACGTTGTTACGAGCGCCCTCTCCATAAAGAACTAGAACCACGTCACGAGCCACCCACTCAGGCACCTCAATTGTTCCGACAAAACGAACCTCTAAGCCCTCAAACTGAAAGGGTTGTAACTGCCCAGATTCACTCATACTGTCCTTTTAGCAGGTTATTAATCTCAGAACTCAGACTAGGCTTAACTTTCAGATTTCTAACTAACCGCTCAGGTTGAATCTCATAGCCAGCCCTAAGCAAATCCATCAAACGCACCATAGCTCCATCTTTTGAGGAATAAATAGCAATTCCCGTCAGATCTATGACCTTTGAATTTGTTACAGGGCTTTCTAGCCCCTCTTCATCTAAAACTCTAGCAATCTCCAGTATTTTTTCCGCAAGAGCAACTGGAACCCTTACAGGCTTAGTCTTCCCGTACCTCCATGTTGGTTTACCACCAGCGCCTTCCCGTTTTCCACCTCTAGTAGTCATGCCAACCTTCTGACGCTGTAACAGCATCAATGTTTGATAGTGTAACAGAACCATTCTAAAACGCTTTGTCAAACCTTGAATTTAAGTAGCTCACTGAAGCTCACTTTTTAACTCACTGAGATTTTAGCATAGTAGCTCTCTTGATAGGCTACTCGTAGTTCACCATTCGATACTTCTGATCGCGCCTCTTCCACCCGAAATAGAGTGAGCTACCTTCTTGAGCTTCTGGTGTATCACTCTCACCTATCAGATCTTTTGGCTCCTCTTCTAGCTCTCTGAGATACTCTTTTAAAACCCCACCCGTCGCAATACTTCTCATTTTGTGCATTTGCCGGGTTAACTCTAAAAACCAACCGCGATCGCTCACCAGATCACTCTCTTTTACGCAATATTTTAATAGCTCAGGAATCAGTTCCATTGGTCTATCCCCCTGCTTGACCGCCTGCACGTCCAAAATGGGGTTATAGTCCAGCCGCATTGACTTACGCCACATTGCGACCCACTCAGATTGTTTTACATATTTTCTACCAAAGTAAGAACTAGGGACTAAGAGCAAACAGTGGAAATGAGGGTGACTACTGCCATCTCTACCCCTGGTCACTTCTGTAGAACGCAGCCATCCCTCAGCCGGAAACGCTTTAAGTTGCACCAGTCGTTGAAATCCCTTATTCATCTGTTTGAGGGTATCTCGTAGCTCTGTGATGGGTGCATTCTTCTGGGTAAGAGTTAGGAATAGCCAGCGATGGGTAGGATGCTCCTCGACGACCTTTGGTAGCACCTTATAAGCTTTTGCCTTCCACATCAAAGAGCGTCTCCACTGGCAAACAGGGCAATGTCTCACCCTACAAAATTTGGCAGACCGCAGCTTCAGTTTCAGCGTGTCATCATCTTGCAACGCTAATCCAAAACCAAGCAACTCAGAGCAGTAGTGAACTCTATCCCCATAGGATGAAAATTCACTACCTCGATAAAAGCCTTCCACCTTATCAGCGAATGAACGATGTTTGTCCCAAGGCTTATCGCTGGGACTAACTTCTGATAAAGCAGGTTGCTGATTGTTGGAATCGTCAGACTCACAGGTTATGCTATTAGCATAGACCTGTAAATCTGACCCATCAGGATCAGACATGCAAAACCCGCGTATTCGATTGTGTCGTAGTAAACCAATCGTATGCGGGTTTTGAGCTTTAAACTATTAATTTTTTACTGTCCCCAATCGCCCAACTCCTTTCACTGACGGGATAACACCGATTCTCGCGAATCAGAGTTATCCCTAATAATTCAAGTGAAGGTCGCTTCGCGTTTTTGAAGTGCGATCGCACTTACTTCTCCAAAAACGCGAAATTTCACGGATTCAGAGAAGACCGCTCGCCGCGTGGCATATTCCAGGGGGATGCTATAAAAAACTCTGTGAGGGCTGAATCGTGGTGCATCCCCCTGGAATAGCCCAAGAGTATAGCGTTCCCCTGCCCGTCAACCCTCTTCGCTACGCTCCGACCCTAACGGGCTAACGGGGTTGACTTGATCTGAATCCACTGCATTAAAAGGCAGTAGCTCACTTTGAGACTCGGAAAGTAAGCCACTAGGTAGATCACGTTCAGGCTTGAATCGCATAATCTCTGAAACATAAATCCACCCGATGCCATCCGGGTCTTTAGCTCTAGTAGCTTGTAGTAGCTCGTCAGGTGACTTACCTTTCTTAGGATTTGAGCTTTTCCAATGACTTAGAGTGGA
>NZ_JBFPDP010000103.1:0-3564 GCF_040830845.1 Sivoneniella epilithica UHCC 1019 | reverse complement strand
CGTACTCGTTGACCTTGGGTGGATTCATCCTTTGGTTTTACCGCACCTACCCTTTTTTCTCAACTGCGTAACTCCTGTTAGGTTCTTCCAACTCAACTGGTTCAAGCTCAAATTCGACCGCAGTCGGCAATGCCCCAACCCGCTCTAGCAAAATGCCCTTTTCTCCTAACGGCTGCTGCTGTGCCCCAATCAGAAAATAATGAAAGTAGTGTTCCGTAGCCCCCGCATTCTTCCTTTTTGCCAATTCAGATTCACCAATCACATGTCCGAGATGTTGTTGAAGAAACCGGTGAGTGCCTTGATTGGGAGGGCAGAAGAAATGCGTCGCAATTTCAGCATACGCGCCCCTAAGATTGTGAGCCGTCACCGCCTTTTCCCCCGTCAACACCGGCAGCACCTCTGAATCCTCGAAACTGCTCTTGATATAATGCCTGACGCTCGTATTGAGCCTGGAGTTAATGTCATCAGGAGAGAGTTCAGCCAACTCCTGAACTCTAGGATGCGCTCTCAACCGAGCAATCACCTTTAGAACCTTATCTGCATCAATCAACGTAGCAATCAGGAACGTTTGAGCCTGCTCAATATCTTGAATTCCTTTTTTCAGTTGCCCGCGAAACGCGATCGCGTAAGGGTGAGAAGTAGGCTTAAATTCCCCTTTAGCCACAATCTCACTGAATCTACGTCCAGTCACCGCCAACAGCCCTACTGCCCATTCGTAGGGAGTTTCCCCTGCCAATAGATCCTTCGCCTTATTCAAAAATCTGTCTGCTCGAATCGGCTGTAAATCGTCCTGCTTGAGATTGTTCTTAATCGTCGTCTTCTGCTTAATCGCCTGCTGCACTTCATTTGGATAAGTCAGGTGATAAAGCCCCCAGTGCGGGTAAACCTTGCCATACTGACTAGATGGTAACTCCAGCCTAGGTAACCGTCCTTCTTCTACAGCTAGAGCGATTGCCTTGCGATAGTCTGGTAAATATTGATTCGCGATCGAGGCAACTGGGTAGCCTTCCTCCAGCAGTGCAATTTCAGCCGCACAAAGAGCCTTCGCAGCGTCCTCATCCTCACAGTTGCCCAGCCTATCGATAAAGTGCAACACAAGCTCAGCGCGTTCATCCTTGCTAAGCTTAGTGCGATCGTTTGTCGCGATGCGATCGCGGAATTGAGCGATTAATTGTTCGCGAGTGGTGTCATGGGTATAGGCAGTAGGGGTAAAACTCATCGTTTCACATCCATGTTCATTAAATCAATATCTATATCAGATATTCATACTATATCATTATCCTTATCGCTGTCGCAATATGTATGAGGAGGATGAGCAAGAACTAGTTCTTGCAATAAATTTATGGAACGAATTGGGCATTTTAAGGGGGTAGTTTTTTGCATCTACTATGAATGGCTTTTTGCATAGAATCCAAGCAAGGCTTTTTTCGCTGCTTTCCAAAAGAGAACTGAAGCAACCCACTATTAGCAGTTATGGGCAAGTTGAGAGCGGTATTGCTTTAGACGATATTCAATCTGTGATGGAATGGTTGTTCCTCAGCCTTTTCAATGCTGGTTATCAAGGGCAATCTCATCTGTTCTGGTTGTCGCCTGGAGATGCCGTTGACTTGCATCAACATCTACGACAGCTACACAAGAAAGATGAGCCTATTTTTGGCTATCGGTGTGGAGATTGCGTTTCAACACCCCCGGAAGGCTTTTATTGGAGAATAATGGCAGAGCATCCCTCTTTGAAAATTTACCAGTTAGAAGTACAGCAAAATGGATAAAAATGACTTTGTATCTACAATCGGGGTTGACTATACTACCCTTCTTGACCTGCTAAAAGCAGAAAACTTTGAGGATGCTAATAAAGAAACAATGACGCTATGCCTCAAAGCCGCAGGACAAGAGAAAATTGGTTGGTTGAAGGCTGAACACTTCTAAAATTCCTTCCGAGGATTTGCACCTAATGAACCAGCTATGGCAGGATTACAGCAATCGCCATTTTGGTTTCAGTGTGCAAAGCCTGATTTGGCAATCAAAAACCTGGCGTACTGCTTGTGAAGAGTTAGGCTGGTTGCGAGGATACTCGCATCGAAGTAATCGTGGTTACTCTTACTCCACCTTCAGCAATGAAAGTCAGCTAACGTTTAATGCATTAGAAGCGCCCGCAGGTCATCTTCCTTCTACTGCCATACATATTGCACTTCAAGAGAGAACCAGTCAACCTTTCATGGGTACGCTTTTGCGTCGTTTCCATATCAGCAATGTGTAACGATCTCTAACCGACGATTAAACAATCTCTATTTTGCAATCTACTCGAATGCGATCGCTGTCCCAGCGTCCATGAGCAGGACAGATGAATGCAATCGCGCAAACACAATTCATAACTCCAATTCATAGCCGTTGTAGACTTCCCCACGCCGCCTTTATAGCCCGTGATTGTACTAATGGTTGTCATTCTGGCTTTCTGGTTATCTGGCTGCTATATTCAACCCTAAGACCGATAAATAATCAATTGTCTGGCATTTTAGATAACCTTGCTGACAAAAGGTAATTTCGTTTACCTAGTCTCCTTGTTTCATCGTTCGCAGCCAATCCCGTCTTTATCGCGATCAAACCCATGAGGGTCAGGAGGCAGTACCCGAAAGTTTTTGTTAGGGCGTACATCCTTGCAATTGAGATCAGGTGGGGCTGGTGGGATACAGAAATCAGGGTAGGCTTTATCGCACCCTGAAGCGGATTGCGCCATTTCAGGCATTGGATTAAACACAGATAGAGCGATCGCGACTGCCAAACTCAGCAAGACATAAAGCCACTTCATGAGCGATTTGTTAGTGAAATAACCTTCTAAGAGTGCCCATTGTGAAAACTCTTTTCCCAAGATTGGGATGTCTTTATGAAAAGCACATAGTTTTTGGGAATCCTAAAAGTGATGTGTGCGCCACTGCTATGAAACGACTGAAAAAGGCGGTTAACTGGATTCCCGTTGGAGTTTTAATGACAATTGCAATTTTGTCTTTTCAAAAGTGGCAAACCTTTCAAGCTTCAACGCCGGACTATAACAATCCCAATCATGCATCGCAAGGGCTGGCTCCCAAACCAGGACTCTCGGAAATGTGGGAAGTGGTAAACGTGGTTGACGGAGAGACGCTTACCGTTAAGACTGAGGGCAAGAAAGACCTGATTCGACTATGCGGCATTAATGCACCGGAACTGGGTCAGCCCGTGGGGAACGATGCGCGTGAGAAGCTGAGATTGCTCGTCAGCGCGGCAGGAAGTCAAGTGATCGTGGTTCCATCAGAGCGCAATCGGGATGGTCAGTTGTTGGCAGATATTTTTGTATCAGCCGGAAAAGGTACGGAAGAGGAGAAACTACTAAATTATGAGATGGTTCAAGCAGGGATGGCGCGTCACTATAAGGAATACAGCGATCGCTGCCCCAACGGAAGTGAAATTTTAGCTGATGCTGAGAAGGAAGCGAAGTCTAAGCAGGTAGGGCTATGGTCGTTGAGCAATGAGTAAGCAAAGCCCATTTCACAAGTTACCCGAATGTGAGTGTTGTTTTAACAATACCCATAA
>NZ_JBFPDP010000102.1:0-4143 GCF_040830845.1 Sivoneniella epilithica UHCC 1019 | reverse complement strand
GGCAATTTACGACTCAAGATGCCCGCATCAAACTCAAGCGTCTCTATCCATCAATTCTTTCTTGACAGACTACTAGCGCGGCAAGCCTAATTTACTAGTGACCAGACTAGGATTTGGCATTGCCGCCAGTTATTCTCTTCGGGGCTTACGCAAGAGTCATTTTAAGTCCCCAACTACTCAAGCCTTCGCAACTACGGCATTATTGTCGCCTGATTTTGTCCAAACCATTGCTCAATTAGGACTGCAATCGTAACTGATCTGTTCACAAATAGACGTGCTAATTTTGGAGTAACCTGTCCCTTTACTCAGTGTGTATGAGCGCGATCGCCCCTGTCTCTCAATTACCCAATGCGGTTCACTACCCAAGCTCAGATGGAAAACCTGTGGCTGAAACCTACGATCATTTCTACGCAATTGTGATGATTTTGGAAGTCCTGCGGCAATTCCTCCAAGGGCAGCAGGCTACTGTTCTAGCAAACCAGTTTTTGTATTATGCCCAAGGCAATTCAAAGCTGCGAATTGCTCCCGATGTCATGGTCATTTTTGGCGTAGAACCGGGTGGACGCGACAACTATAAGATTTGGGAAGAAGGACAATTTCCCAAAGTAATTTTTGAAATTACCTCAAAAAGCACTCGACATGAAGATTTTGAGTACAAAAGAAACCTATATGAACAGCTTGAAGTTGAAGAATATTGGCTGTTTGATCCCAAAGGTGAATGGATTACCGGACAACTAGTTGGCTATCGATTAAGAGAGGATGCGCTGCAACCTGATGCTATCCGGCACTATAGCCCGATTGACGATTTTCAAAGTAAAGCGCTCAACTTGCAATTGAAAATTGAAGGTAAACTAATCGGGTTCTATCGGCTGGATACGGGTGAAAAGCTGCTGTTGCCCGAAGAACTCGCCCAAGCCTTGCAAGCTGAAACTGTTGCTCGTTCTGAAGCAGAGCAACGAGCAGATGCAGAAACCCAACGGGCTGAAGAGGCAGAGCGACAACTCGCTCAAGAGCGGCAGTTACGAGCAGAGTTATTGCAACAGTTACGCGATCGCGGGATTGATATCCCACCCACATCATGATCGGCTACCTCAAAGGCACAGTTGCCAGCATTCAAAAAGTTGGAACTCGGGTAATTCTCACCCTAGAAGTTAATCAGGTCGGCTATGACGTGCAAATTGTGCCGCGTCTGGTGATGCAGTTGCCCACCATTGGCGAAACGATGCAGGTATTTACTCATCTGCAAATTCGCGAAGAAGTGGTGATTCTGTTTGGGTTTGGAGCCGCTGCCGAGCGAGATCTGTTCCGTCAATTGGTCAGCGTCAGTGGGATTGGTCCGCAGCTTGCCGTCGCGCTATTGGATACGCTGGGTTTGCAAGACTTGGTGCAGGCGATCGTCTCTGGCAACACTCGCGCCCTTTCCAAAACGCCAGGGGTAGGCGGCAAAACAGCCGAACGCATCTCTCTAGAACTGCGAACTAAATTAGCCGAGTGGCGACAACAAGCAGGCATTCTCACTGTTCCCGCTGCTGGTCCTGCGATCGCCCTGCAAGAAGATGTAGAAATGACGCTACTCGCATTAGGCTACACCAACAACGAAATTTCTCAGGCACTCCAAGCCGTCGGCACCAACACCACCCTTTCTAAGCGAGACGATGCCGAAGAATGGATTCGAGAAGCGATCGCCTGGTTAAGCCAATAACCATAGAGGCAACAATCAGAGTTTTGAATTTTGAGTTTTAAGTATTGAGAACTCAAAACTTTTTCCTCCTGCCCCCTACCCGCCATACTGCCAACCAGTACTTTCTAAGAGCAGCGGTTCGCCTTCCCGATGAACGCCTGCCGCAATGACTTCTCCCACAAAAACCGTGTGGTCACCTTGCTCGACGGAGCCAACAACGCGGCATTCTACATAGCCTAGAGAATCGGTAATAATTGGACAACCCGTTTCACCCAGATAAAATTCCACCTCTTCAAACTTGTTGCCAACCCGTCGCTGCGGTTTAAAGAAAGCTTGCGCCAAGTCTTTCTGCTCGGCTCCTAAAATACTCAAGGCAAAAACGCCGCTGGCTTTGAGCATGGCGTGAGATTTGGAATCTTGTTTCACGCAGTTGACTACGAGAGGCGGCGTAAAAGAGGCTTGCATCACCCAGCTTGCAGTATAGCCATTCACTTCATCTCCTTCTTTCACGCCACAGATATACAGCCCGTGAGGAATTTTACGGAGCATCGTTTTTTTTGCTTGTTCGTTTAGCAAGGGACATCACCTGGTTAAAAACTACATCGTTAGTGTATCAAGTCGATCGCGCGTTCAACTCCGGAATCTACCTGCGGAAGTGTGTTTTGTCTAATAGCGGGAATCCTAGTATGTAGCTTCAACCTTACTTCTGCTTCAGGTACTGAACCACACATTTTCATTCAATCTGCTGATAAAGTTTTTGAGGAAATTTGCATGTCTGCAACGAAATTTTTGGCTCCCACAATTGGCGCGATCGCGATTGCAACAGGCGGAACCGCTGCCTATATGCATTTCAAAAATACTCCGAAAGAGGTGATGACTCCGCTGGCGATCGCCCAAGTTGTGCCGAATGATGCCTACATGACTGCTTTTATTTCGGCAGATGAACAAGCCTGGGCAAAACTCAAGCAGTTTGGCACCCCAGAAGCCCAAGCGGTGATCGTCAAAAATTGGAACACGTTACAGCAGCAGCTTGTTACCCAGAGCAACATTGATATTGAGAAAGATCTCAAACCCTGGGTTGGCAACACCATGGTGGCGCTGCTGCCCAACAAAGGTACTACGCAAAAGCCTAGTGTGCTAGTGGTCACCAGCATTAAAGACAAAATTAGTGCGATGAACTTTGCGATGAAACTGGCAAATCAGGGCAGTAGTAAAGCGAAGGAAAGCGACTATCAAGGCAATAAGATTATTGAAAGTACAAACAACTCTGTCTTTGCGGCAGTGGTCAAAGATTATCTGGTGATTGCCAGCGATCGCCCCGGTTTAGAAGCCGCGATTAACACCACTAAAGGTCAGCCTTCCTTTGCCGCTAAACCCGGCGCAGATAGCTTGCTGTCGAAGGGTATCGATGTGCAAAACTCGATCGCCCAAGTGTATTTGGTCGATTATGCTGCCGCCATACAGCAGTTGACCAATATGAATTACAATCGGGCAACTTCTATTCCTTCTGCCACGCTGGAACAGCTTAAGCGGGTGAAGTCGGTGGCGGCTGGAATAGGGACAGACGAAGGAGGAATACGAATCAAAGCGATCGCGGCAACTGATCCCCAAGCACCCAAATGGGATTACAAGCCTGCTCCTGGTAAAGTGATTGCTCAATTACCTGCCGACACATTGGCGTTAATCAGCGGCGCAAATTTGAGCCACTATTGGAACCAAGCAACGCAACAAGCTAAAGCTTATCCCGAAGGGGCGCAAGCGATCGCCCAAGCTCGACAAGCGTTTCAATCCGCAAATTTCGATTTAGATAAAGATATTTTTGGCTGGATGGACGGCGAGTTTGGCATGGCGCTGATTCCCTCCGATCGCGGCATTTTGTCTCAGGTGGGCTTTGGTGGGGTGATGGTGTTTAATACCAGAGATCGTAAGGCTGCCGAAAACGCCCTCAGCAAGTTGGATAATCTAGCAAAAGGCAACGCTGTTCTCGTTCAGCAGCGGGATGTGCAAGGCAAGAAGATTACTGAGTGGAACAGCCCTATAGGTGCCGTTTTAGGGCATGGCTGGTTAGACGATAATTCTGTATTTGTTGCCTTTGGCGAACCTTTAATTGAAACCATGGCAACCAAGCCGACGCTTAATCTGGATGCTAGCGACACCTTTAAGGGTGTGACTGGCAGTCTACCCAAGCAAAATCTGGGTTATGTCTATGTTGATATGGATAAGACCCTGACGGTAATGAATCGGTTGGCGGTCACTTCCCAAAAACCACTGTCTACAGACGCGATCGCTGTCCTAAATTCGATTCGTGGTATCGGCATTACTTCTACTCAAGCGGATTCCGCTGCGGGACAAGTTGATATGTCGTTGGCGCTGAAGAAGGGTAAATAGTCGAACCTGAAAAACTGGAGTTCAGGCGATCGCCTGAGAGTGAATCAGGGGATGAGTCAAAAAGAAGCGGAACA
>NZ_JBFPDP010000101.1:0-2500 GCF_040830845.1 Sivoneniella epilithica UHCC 1019 | reverse complement strand
CTACTAGGGGAATCACGTTTGTTTTCTCTTCCTACAGCTACTAAGATGTTTCAATTCGCTGCGTTCGCTCTTTCCACCCTATAGATTCAGGTGGCAGTATATAGGGTTGCCCCATTCGGAAACCCCCGGATCAATGCTTGCTTCCAACTCCCCGGGGCGTATCGCCGGTAACTGCGTCCTTCTTCGCCTCTGTGTGCCTAGGTATCCACCATGAGCCCTTATTAGCTTGACCACTATTCTCAGTTTTTTTGAGTTTCTTATTAGTGTCTGTGTTACGTTTGCTAATCTCACAACCTCTTCACAAAATGTGTAAAGGCTATTCATTAGACATCGTTTCTACCTGACAAGTTACTATGCAGTTTTCAAGGTTCTAACTGAGCTTTTGCCCAGCAGGATTTCTCAACGGCTCAGTATTGCCTTGAGATAAAATGCTGGAAAAATTGTTTCACTCAACTGGAGGTTAACGGACTCGAACCGTTGACATCCTGCTTGCAAAGCAGGCGCTCTACCAACTGAGCTAAACCCCCTTGAATAAATGGTGGGCCATCCTGGACTCGAACCAGGGACCTCACCCTTATCAGGGGTGCGCTCTAACCACCTGAGCTAATAGCCCGTTTCTTTTCCCTAGATAGTTTGAAAGCCATTTAGATACTTACTTCAACCTCGAACGACCTTAGGTTAACCTCTAAACCGTTCTATCTCTCAAGCTCGGTTAGCGGGTGGTCTCCCTTAAAGGAGGTGATCCAGCCACACCTTCCGGTACGGCTACCTTGTTACGACTTCACCCCAGTCATCAGCCCTGCCTTCGGCATCCCCCTCCTTTCGGTTGGAGTAATGACTTCGGGCGTGGCCAACTCCCATGGTGTGACGGGCGGTGTGTACAAGGCCCGGGAACGTATTCACCGCAGTATGCTGACCTGCGATTACTAGCGATTCCTCCTTCATGCAGGCGAGTTGCAGCCTGCAATCTGAACTGAGCCATGGTTTATGAGATTAGCTTGCCATCGCTGGCTTGCAACTCTTTGTCCATAGCATTGTAGTACGTGTGTAGCCCAGGGCGTAAGGGGCATGCTGACTTGACGTCATCCCCACCTTCCTCCGGTTTGTCACCGGCGGTCTCTCTAAAGTGCCCAACTTAATGCTGGCAACTAGAAACGAGGGTTGCGCTCGTTGCGGGACTTAACCCAACATCTCACGACACGAGCTGACGACAGCCATGCACCACCTGTGTTCGCGCTCCCGAAGGCACTCCCGACTTTCACCGGGATTCGCGACATGTCAAGCCCTGGTAAGGTTCTTCGCGTTGCATCGAATTAAACCACATACTCCACCGCTTGTGCGGGCCCCCGTCAATTCCTTTGAGTTTCACACTTGCGTGCGTACTCCCCAGGCGGACAACTTAACGCGTTAGCTACGGCACTGCACGGGTCGATACGCGCAACACCTAGTTGTCATCGTTTACAGCTAGGACTACAGGGGTATCTAATCCCTTTCGCTCCCCTAGCTTTCGTCCATGAGTGTCAGTTTCGGCCCAGTAGCGCGCTTTCGCCGCTGGTGTTCTTCCCAATATCTACGCATTTCACCGCTACACTGGGAATTCCCGCTACCCCTACCGTACTCTAGTCTCTCAGTTTCCACTGCCTTTATAGGGTTAAGCCCTACGATTTAACAGCAGACTTGATAAACCACCTGCGGACGCTTTACGCCCAATAATTCCGGATAACGCTTGCATCCTCCGTATTACCGCGGCTGCTGGCACGGAGTTAGCCGATGCTGATTCGTTAGGTACCGTCATTGTGTTCTTCCCTAACAAAAGCGGTTTACGACCCAAAAGCCTTCGTCCCGCACGCGGTATTGCTCCGTCAGGCTTTCGCCCATTGCGGAAAATTCCCCACTGCTGCCTCCCGTAGGAGTCTGGGCCGTGTCTCAGTCCCAGTGTGGCTGATCATCCTCTCAGACCAGCTACCGATCGTCGCCTTGGTAAGCTCTTACCTTACCAACTAGCTAATCGGACGCGAGCTCATCTACAGGCACTTTAAGCTTTTACCTCTCGGCATATTCGGTATTAGCAGACGTTTCCATCTGTTGTCCCCAACCTATAGGCAGATTCTCACGCATTACTCACCCGTCCGCCACTAAAATCCGAAGACTTTCGTTCGACTTGCATGTGTTAAGCATACCGCCAGCGTTCATCCTGAGCCAGGATCAAACTCTCCATTTTATGCCGACTCTCTCAAGTCGCTTGGATGTCTGTAGCTCTTCTTTCTATCAAAATAAAAAACTTATACAGACGAATCTATACAAATCTCTTATCCCTTCCCTTCGCTTACACGGGATTTACCCCGCTAAGCTATTTCTTTGACGAGGTTTTATAGTTCCTCTTGGCTCTCAAACTATTACTATGTCTAGGTTCTAGCTGTCCTACTTAAGTCCGCTTTCGCTTCCCTGTTTCGACCGCTTTACTAAGATACCCCCCTCTCTACCTCCCTGTCAACCCCCT
>NZ_JBFPDP010000100.1:0-5387 GCF_040830845.1 Sivoneniella epilithica UHCC 1019 | reverse complement strand
AGCATGGAATGCTCTCGGATTACTTGACTGCCCAACTCAAGCATCCATCTGTTCAAATGACTTTTGCGTAAGTCCTGTTTAATTTTTTAGCGATTTTCAGGTAAACCGCCTCATCCAATGGTTTCTCTGTTTCATACAAGGCATCGTGGTACTGCCAAAACTTGCCTTGTCGTCCAGCCGCCCATGCGGCTTTTGCCGCTGGTATTGATTGTGGGTGAATATCGGCGAGTGGCAGGTTCTTGTACGCAAATGCCATTGTCGGGAAGCGATCGCGCAGTTGCTTTAGACCCAGATGCGCCTGAATGCAGAATGGACACTCAAAATCGGCAAATTCAATCAAAGTGACAACGGCATGTTGACGATCGCCCAAAACAGGTGAATTTTCAAGAATTTGCGGAAGCTGCTGCCGGACTTGCTCAAACACTTGCGCCTGTGCCTGCGCCTGCTGTTCTCGCTGCTGATGCTGATAGGCAGACAGAGATTTGAGAATTGCTTCTGAGTGCTTATCAATGACCTCTAAAATGCTTTTCTCTAAATTGGCATTCACTGTAGCCAAAACAGGCATGATGTTAAACAGCCAGATGCTACAACACAGCAAAATTACCAGGATGCGCTGCCACCACTTCATTTTCCACCTGCCTCGATTGCAGAGTTTGCCATTTTAATGAGCGACGCGCGATCGCCCAGTTTGACTCCAACTGAGTAACGATAGCTATACTCATCCCAAACCACTTGTGCATCGGTGCAAACATGGCGGCAGAACCAGGGTAGGAACCAACCTTCAATGCCATTCATCAGCTTGACTCGTGACAACGGTTCTTTAGATCGATGCTCCTGAAAACTGCTTTGACTCTGCTCAGATAGGGTTTGCTCAAAAGATTCTTCAATGGATTCAGAAGGTTTCATTCCCCCTGAAATAGTTCCAAATCGGCAAGCATTGCCGCCGTTGCAATCAGGTGAGTAGCCCAGAATGGCTAAATACCCTCGTTCAGGTTGAGGCTGTGGAGCGGTTGTGCTAATAGACGGTGGCGAATATTGCTTCACCGCTGGGCGTTGTCCTTCCGCTGTAATATAGGTCGGTAAACGTAACGGAACACCACTTCGCTCTAGTGTGGGAAGAACTGATTGAAATAGAGTGGCGGCATTGGGAAGATTGGGCGCGGTGCTTTTCGTATAGGCACGAAGCGCAAAAAAGCAGCCAACTCCAATTACCAGCAGGACGATCGCGAATCTTATTCTTCGTCGCATTTCAAGCCTCTCTTATTGCTTACGCCACTTTGGTTCATATCGATCCATCAAATTCTCTGCTGTTTGTTTTGGAACGCCAGCTTCTACTAATCCCTGCACACCCAAAGAACCGCCACCCGAAGTAACTACGTTCCAGCGATTTCCTTTTCGCTTTAACAGAGTATTGCCAGCCATTTCCCCTCGTGTCCACCCGACCAGTGCATACCCATTGGCTTGGGCAACTTCAGCGATCGCTGCATTGGGTTTAATGCCTCGTGAGTTGAGATGCTTGAGAGCCATTTGTTGAATCGCTTTTGAATCAGCATTAATTGCAACAGCCTGGGGTTGACGTGCCATGACAGCCTGATCAGGATGAATCCAGGGTTCGATCAGGAGGCTGGCAGCGATCGCTACACCACAGAGAACCACTAAGGTAAGCTGACGCTGAATTCGATGTCGTTGCATAATGACCTCCTATTTGACGCGATAGATTTCTTCAGTTGGAGCTTCACCAAGATGAGAACTGTTGTTGTAGCTACCTGCAAAGTTGCGATCGGATTGCCAGGAAAACGTTGCGCGACTGGACGAATTGGATAGAACACGAGTGCAACCGTCATTTTGACAAATTCCAATATGTTCATAGCCTCTTGCCAGGATGATATCTCCAGCTTTCGCTTGAGAAGGCGCAACACGAGTTCCCCGACCGGATTTCATGGCAGACGCAACCGAGGGCACATAGTTTGGGTTGGAACCAATCGGGGCAATGCCTGCATCTGCAAGCACCTTATTCACTGCCCAGGCACAGGCTTCCCGTCCTCCTTGGGGACCCATGCTCGTATTCATTCCTCGCAGTTTCTGAGCAGTTTGCATAATCCGATTATTCTTTGCTCCACCTCCAGTTGAGCCTCCAGTAGAACCATTTGGTGATGAACAAACAACAGCCCCAGAGATATCTTTTCCGGCAGCACTGGTTCTATTTGCCGATCGCAAGGCTCGCTCAAATCGTTGATACTTTTCGTTGACAACCCCACCAACTTTGTCGTAGTCTCCATTGACAACACCACGAGCACAGGCTAAATCAGTTTTAGAGCCACTGATACACTGTCCAATATTGCGATTGGTATACCAACCTTCTTTCATGCCACGGCACAACGCATCCGCAGCGATTTGAGGTTGGTGTAACCGCTTGTCACTTAACCCCTTGTAGCTAGGCAACCCTAGCTTCTGGAAAACTTTCCGTTTGTTCTCACACCACGTCACTTGAATCAATCCTTCACCCCAACCGCAGGAGTCATACATTGCACGACTATATTCATTGGTTGTGTTAAAGTGATCCGTCTCGTGTTCAGCCGTAGCGAGAATATAGGCAAGTTGATTTTTGTCTGTCACCCCAGCTTTCGCACATGCTTGCATGATGTGGGGTATATATTTTGCCGCTTTCTGCATCTCGCCATTTGGTAGAGCAGATAGTGCAGCTCGACTCACGGCATCCAGCTTACTTGGATCAATCTGGCAGGTTTCTGAATTGTCACTACTTGAGCCTGAATCATATTGGTCAATCAGGTCTTGTACCTCTTGAGGAGTTTCAGGCGATTCAATGCCTGCGGGTGGAGTCATGGGAGTCAAGCCGACGAACACCATCCCCTTTTCTTTAGTTGGCAGGAAGGGAATGGGACCGATGAAGTAAGGTGTGCAGCCCAGGTCGATCGCTCCCCGGTGACAGACTCGAAAATACAGGCTGAATTGACCCGTGCCAGAAGATTCATCTGTTTGGGTTAAAACGACTTTGAAGGCAGGACCAAACGGATGCCGTCCAGTGGGTTCTTTACCACCATTGAGTTGACCGAGGATGCCTTCTCCACCTCGCACCATTTGCTCTCCTGAACCTTTACCACCGCGAATCCATCGAGCATTATTCAATTCAGGAGAACCTGCTGATCCCAGACTAAGTGGCGATCTCAGTTCAATGTAGTCACACCCTTGAGATTGGGCACAGGGGTGTTTAAATCCAACCTTGTCGCTTCCCGTAATTGAGAATTTTGTGGAAGTCTGACGTGATTCTTTATGCGAGCGATCGCCCCCATAGGTCACGTCATGGATGGCAACAAAGCCGAGAAACTGTCCTGGACTCAGTGGGAATTGGGAAAACGCAACTTGAGAGAGTCCTGGCACTCCATTCACAAAGGCAGTCTGCCAGTCCTGAAAGTTGCCTAGCTGAACCTGATCCAGACCAGGAATTTGGGTGAAGCTGTACTGAGCGAGTGGCAATTTATCTAGAGACAGACTGCCCAACACCTCATGGTTGGCGATCGCGGAGATTGGCGCAGCCAGCACCTGTCCACCCCAGTCGTTTAAGTTCAAATTTTTCAGTGCAGCTTGGGGCAGGTTCCTATTCACCAAGTCCACAAGTGGTTTGACCTGACCCAAACGCAGGTCTCCTAAACCTGGGATTGCGCGCATCAGGCTGGCGATCGTCTGTCGCCCAATGAGGGGAAAGTTGCTCAGACTAATGGCGTTTAAATCCAGTCCTGATAACTGAGCAATGTCATTCAAGCTGAACCCTTGAAAGCCAAAAGCATCTTGAACGTCGCCGAGCATCATGACATCGCCCAGTGAAGTTCCAGCTTGCCAACTGCGAGACGGGTTGTACCCAAGCTGACTCACCGCATCGGTTGGAATGTCGATAGAGCCACCGTCTTGAAGTGTCGGGAGGCTTGAGAAAGAGATGCTACCCCAATCTGGAACGGGAGCACCGTTGTAGGTCGCAGTTGGGACGTATGTTTCAGCGGCTCTGGCGATTGAGGGATTACCAAAGATTCCAGTGAAGACCAGCAGAACGGCAAGGACGATCCAGAGGAGATGTCGAAAACAGGCTTTCATAGAGGGGCTTAAGAACCACACTCTACGAGCCTATGAACGCCATCTGACTGGCGTATGGCACTGCTTAGGGTCTGTCTGACAATACTGAGATTTGTTTGAAAGCCCTAAAGGAGAGTCACTTTTTAGAGAATTAAATACAATTGGTTCCCAGCAACCTCATTAACAATGAGTCACAGGAGCCAGCATGGAAGAATTTGCTCAAATGTGGGAGCGAACAGAAAGGGATCGCCATGCAGCGTTGTTACGACAGTTGAAGTGGGAATTTTCCAGCCAACGACAAGAACCTTCTAATCCAGCAGTCCTCTCTGAGATAGTAGATTATTAAGAACTTCTGATGAGCGTAAACACCTATTGGTTTTGACCTCTCAATTAAAGCGTGGAGAAGGTCAACTACAGGGCAAGCAACGCAAGATTAACTATCGGAGTGCTGATAAATTCATCTTCAGAAACTCTGTCTATCGAGCAAAGGAAACCTTCAATGGCAGTTCAGACAAAACGCTGGTTTATCAATCAAGAAAGACCGAACCCTCAGTCACTTCAGATTGCCTTCTCCTGGTTACAAAGGCAAATGACCACCTCTCCCGCACATCAAGGTCTTCTTGCGGTTCCTGTGAAAAAAACATTGGAGAATATCAAGGGCGCACTTGGCGAAGAGACAGCAAAGCAACTGCAAAAAAACAACACAGTACAGCTTAAAAGTGGCAAACTTCACCTAATGACCGAGAGCATTCGCCGATCCTCATGGGCCGGTCCAGTTCTCGTGCTTTATCCACCGCAACGATTGCTTGATAGTGTGGATGAGTTACAAAGCGTGTCAGAAATTTTGGTTGTTCCTTGGTCCGTTCCTGAAGTGCAACCTTGGATTCAAATGTGGGATGTCTATGAATTAGGAGATACTTCTCCACACCCTCCAAAAACTTTCTTGAACCCAACAGTTCGAGCTGCACTTGAAAGCCTAACAACACGAATTAATCTTAGTACAGGTTTATCACACCCCTCAGACAAAGCTGCCGCGATTGATATGTTCCGACTACTTCACGTTGCTGGGGAAGTTTTCAACCCGGATGAGGTAAAGTCGTGGCTGGTGTCTGAATTGGGTTGGCGACCGCAGCAAGCTAATGAAGCTGCGGAGATTGCCCAGAAGGTACTTTCAGGTAGAACTCTGCGAGCAGCCAACCATCCAAGGTGGGCTGCTGATATTGTCAGGACTTACGCAAAAGTCATTTGAACAGATGGATGCTTGAGTTGGGCAGTCAAGTAATCCGAGAGCATTCCATGCT
>NZ_JBFPDP010000099.1:0-5392 GCF_040830845.1 Sivoneniella epilithica UHCC 1019 | reverse complement strand
CTTGAAAACCGCATATAGTAACGGTTACAGCCACCTGCTGTTCCAAAACCCCCAAAACCCTTACAGGGATTGAAACATTTCCATAGTCTTCATGTTCTTCTGATCTTAGGGTTCCAAAACCCCCAAAACCCTTACAGGGATTGAAACAGATTCCTATGTAAGAGGTATAGCTAGCAGTTTAGAGCCGTTCCAAAACCCCCAAAACCCTTACAGGGATTGAAACTTAGCTGCTACCAAAGAGAGATTATTGATAAGCTTAGGGTTCCAAAACCCCCAAAACCCTTACAGGGATTGAAACAAGGAAAACTAATTACTTTTTCTGAAGATGATTAGTTCCAAAACCCCCAAAACCCTTACAGGGATTGAAACTTAAGTAAACAGATTATACTTCCTGAGAGTATGAAGTTCCAAAACCCCCAAAACCCTTACAGGGATTGAAACCTACTACTTTCTCTGCTGTCTTCTTAGAGACATAGTTCCAAAACCCCCAAAACCCTTACAGGGATTGAAACAAATGATGTATCAGGTATTAATGTAGATCCTACTGTTCCAAAACCCCCAAAACCCTTACAGGGATTGAAACTTACTCGCTATCTTTTATTATGTATTTAGATTACTTGTTCCAAAACCCCCAAAACCCTTACAGGGATTGAAACTTTTTCGTCGAATCTCTTGCAGGAAGGGCAGAGAGAAGCGTTCCAAAACCCCCAAAACCCTTACAGGGATTGAAACAACGCTGCGAACATTGCCAAAAATCAGCACCGCTTGTTCCAAAACCCCCAAAACCCTTACAGGGATTGAAACTACCATTGCTCGACCCAATCACTACCGCTACACCCGTTCCAAAACCCCCAAAACCCTTACAGGGATTGAAACGAGGACTGCGTAGCCGTGCTTGCAGGTGGTTTCGTGCGTTCCAAAACCCCCAAAACCCTTACAGGGATTGAAACGCCCTATGCAAATAGAGCAAAGCTTAGGCTAGAAAGGTTCCAAAACCCCCAAAACCCTTACAGGGATTGAAACTGCTGATTTTGAAAGACATGATCCGCCGCCGCGATCGTTCCAAAACCCCCAAAACCCTTACAGGGATTGAAACTGCTTCTATTCCGAAGAATTTGGGCAATGGCGAATGTTCCAAAACCCCCAAAACCCTTACAGGGATTGAAACTAGAGATGAGAAAACGCTTTATAGAGAGGTGAAACGTTCCAAAACCCCCAAAACCCTTACAGGGATTGAAACCCATCATTATTGATTACAAAGTCTGCATTTTCTCGTTCCAAAACCCCCAAAACCCTTACAGGGATTGAAACATCCTTCTCATTCCAGCAAAAGTAGTAGCTGATACAAGTTCCAAAACCCCCAAAACCCTTACAGGGATTGAAACGCGAGGAATTAGTGCAGCATTGCAACCTCACCTATGTTCCAAAACCCCCAAAACCCTTACAGGGATTGAAACCCAGCACTTTGGAACTTTGCCTATTTTTTAGTACGTTCCAAAACCCCCAAAACCCTTACAGGGATTGAAACTGAATACGCGATCGCTAACCTACTTATAGATTAACGTTCCAAAACCCCCAAAACCCTTACAGGGATTGAAACCATTGCTGCCCATCGCACGATTCAAATGACTGTGGTTCCAAAACCCCCAAAACCCTTACAGGGATTGAAACAGCATTCTCTTTACTTGACTTCTAGCATAACCAGAGTTCCAAAACCCCCAAAACCCTTACAGGGATTGAAACTACCCGCATCCCGATCCGGATTGAATATTTAGTGGTTCCAAAACCCCCAAAACCCTTACAGGGATTGAAACCCCAGAATTTCAGGCTCAAAATGGGGTTAGCGATCGTTCCAAAACCCCCAAAACCCTTACAGGGATTGAAACTGAGTTTCCGGTGCTGACGCTGACGCTGCCAGAGAGTTCCAAAACCCCCAAAACCCTTACAGGGATTGAAACCACCTGAGCATTGGCAATATTCAAGTTCTTGGCTAGGTTCCAAAACCCCCAAAACCCTTACAGGGATTGAAACGCAACCCTTGCACTCACGTTAAGGGGTGGGGGACAGAGTTCCAAAACCCCCAAAACCCTTACAGGGATTGAAACGGCGATTCCACTTCTAATCCCTGCGGCAGTTCTGGTGGTTCCAAAACCCCCAAAACCCTTACAGGGATTGAAACGACTCGAATGCCCTGACCCGGTGCAGGCAGTGGGGGATAGTTCCAAAACCCCCAAAACCCTTACAGGGATTGAAACGACCACGTTGGTGGAAGTGTGCCGTGCGTTTAAGGGTTCCAAAACCCCCAAAACCCTTACAGGGATTGAAACATCTGCGGAAAAACTTTCGTAGAGAGACTGGGAGGGGAAAGTTCCAAAACCCCCAAAACCCTTACAGGGATTGAAACGCTCCAGTAATTCAGTGTTTGCCATGGGGATCTCCAGTTCCAAAACCCCCAAAACCCTTACAGGGATTGAAACTTGATTTTTTAATTCTCAAATCTGACAATTTAGAGTTCCAAAACCCCCAAAACCCTTACAGGGATTGAAACTTAGATCGAGAGCGCAACCGACCCGCCAAATATCTGTTCCAAAACCCCCAAAACCCTTACAGGGATTGAAACACTCCTCACAACTGTATCGAATGCGATGTATCAAAGTTCCAAAACCCCCAAAACCCTTACAGGGATTGAAACTAGAGATGAGAAAACGCTTTATAGAGAGGTGAAACCGAGTTCCAAAACCCCCAAAACCCTTACAGGGATTGAAACGAACCTGGTTCTGGGAGTTGAATGGCAGCATATCCAGTGTTCCAAAACCCCCAAAACCCTTACAGGGATTGAAACTTGCCCACTTAAGGCAGATTTTAGAAGCGGCGATCGCGCTTAGGGTTCCAAAACCCCCAAAACCCTTACAGGGATTGAAACTCATTGTTTGAATCCTTTTGTGTGAGTTTGAAAGGTTCCAAAACCCCCAAAACCCTTACAGGGATTGAAACTTACACTCCAGTGAACCAACGTGAAAGACGGACTAGTTCCAAAACCCCCAAAACCCTTACAGGGATTGAAACGAAAACATGTTGGTCAGAGGGGCGATCGCCGATTTCAGTTCCAAAACCCCCAAAACCCTTACAGGGATTGAAACTTGGGCTTGAGCTTGCAGCCTCGCTTGAGTCTCGGTTCCAAAACCCCCAAAACCCTTACAGGGATTGAAACCAACCCTCGGGAAGTGTTAACGTTGCGCCTGCGGCTCCTAGTTCCAAAACCCCCAAAACCCTTACAGGGATTGAAACCAGCAACTGCTACTGGGTTCATGTTCTCGGTTGCCGGTTCCAAAACCCCCAAAACCCTTACAGGGATTGAAACTCTCTCAAATCTTGGATCAGCGTATTGGTAAGATGCGTTCCAAAACCCCCAAAACCCTTACAGGGATTGAAACTTCACTGACAACATTATTGAGTGCTGATTCTAGTAGGTTCCAAAACCCCCAAAACCCTTACAGGGATTGAAACTGCACCGCGCCGCCCATGCCGCCCTTGTGCTGATAGTTCCAAAACCCCCAAAACCCTTACAGGGATTGAAACAAACTGCTGTCCATAATTCAGGGCTTCTAGTAAGGGTTCCAAAACCCCCAAAACCCTTACAGGGATTGAAACTGAGAGTGTAGTATCTTTCTCGATTAGCCAACTGGTTCCAAAACCCCCAAAACCCTTACAGGGATTGAAACGACATCGGATCAAAATCCTAGAGCAGGAGTCAATGTTCCAAAACCCCCAAAACCCTTACAGGGATTGAAACGATAAAGAAAAGAGTTGATAAATAGACTTTATCAAGTTCCAAAACCCCCAAAACCCTTACAGGGATTGAAACGGCTTGAGCAGTTCGGGGGCTGATTGCTCAAGCGTTCCAAAACCCCCAAAACCCTTACAGGGATTGAAACTTTCCCTACTGGAACCAGAAAGATTTTATTTTGAAGTTCCAAAACCCCCAAAACCCTTACAGGGATTGAAACTGTTCTTTCCGTTTATGATTCAGATTGCCAAAGGTGTTCCAAAACCCCCAAAACCCTTACAGGGATTGAAACTCTCCCTACACCGCCTCAATCGCCGCTCAACTGTGGTTCCAAAACCCCCAAAACCCTTACAGGGATTGAAACCGTTCCCTGCAAGATTCTGGAGTTTTGCCGTTTTGGTTCCAAAACCCCCAAAACCCTTACAGGGATTGAAACAGGCATTACAAAAAATCAGTTCATCCAGCTTGAAGGTTCCAAAACCCCCAAAACCCTTACAGGGATTGAAACAGGCGGATATTGCTCAGCGTGAGGCGGATATTGCCGAACGGGAAGCTGCATGTTCCAAAACCCCCAAAACCCTTACAGGGATTGAAACGTATTCCGCTCGTGCAGATTGATAGTTTTGATTCCGTTCCAAAACCCCCAAAAACCTTACAGGGATTGAAACGGGCGCGTGTTTCCACGCTTTGGCGCAATCGACCAAGCGCGTTCCAAAACCCCCAAAACCCTTACAGGGATTGAAACATTGAACTTGATGCCCTGGCGCGAAACCGTGCAGGTCTTACGGTTCCAAAACCCCCAAAACCCTTACAGGGATTGAAACATCCGCCTTAAGCTCCCGCAATTCCTTCGTAATCAGCCGTTCCAAAACCCCCAAAACCCTTACAGAGATTGAAACAGAAAAGAAACAACCAGCCCCGCGCTCTACCTGTGTTCCAAAACCCCCAAAACCCTTACAGGGATTGAAACCGCGTCGTTTATTCGAGTGACGCGACTCAGGATGTTCCAAAACCCCCAAAACCCTTACAGGGATTGAAACATCTATCAGCTTTCGACGATGGCTTTCATCTTCCGTTCCAAAACCCCCAAAACCCTTACAGGGATTGAAACGCAGCAGGATCACCGCAAACGAAGAATTTGCGGTAGTTCCAAAACCCCCAAAACCCTTACAGGGATTGAAACTTTCTCTCTCAGGTCTTCCATCAGTCTCCCAAATGTTCCAAAACCCCCAAAACCCTTACAGGGATTGAAACGCCATCTAGCACAAAGCCGTGGGTGAGAACGGTCTTAAGGTTCCAAAACCCCCAAAACCCTTACAGGGATTGAAACAACTCTGAGCCTTTGGTTTATCACGTCGAACGCCGCGTTCCAAAACCCCCAAAACCCTTACAGGGATTGAAACTAATGAGTACCCTGCACTGATTGAAGTGATTGGTTCCAAAACCCCCAAAACCCTTACAGGGATTGAAACAACGTTGCGCCAAGAGCTTTCATTTCATCAAGATTTCTCATCAGCGTTCCAAAACCCTCTCGTAGAGCAGTGGCGGCTTCCGGTTGCCGCTCTTCCCAGCGTTTCGTACCCCCATACCCTGCTTGTGCGCCCA
>NZ_JBFPDP010000098.1:0-5400 GCF_040830845.1 Sivoneniella epilithica UHCC 1019 | reverse complement strand
GCCCACAACTTCCCGTTGGATTTGGCTGCGGGTGAGGCGACTCCAGTTGCTCTAGTGGCTCCTGCTATCAACGGCTAAGATTACAGTCTGGCTTTAACAAGGAAGGCGCTTCTCTCAATTGAGGAGCGCCTTTTCAGGTTTACCAGGTTTTAAGCAAGCTGGTTTGAGAAAGCTAGGTTATTGATTTGGACACTAAAACCGTAACGATCGAGGCACAGGCATCAGAAGAAACCTTTAAACAACTGATTGAAGCAGCAGGTCATCCAATTCGATAGTCAGTACATTGGGCTTAATTGTACCCAGCTAAATCATTGATTTAAATCGATGATTTAGCGCATGAGTACTAGCCATGTTCCGGCACCCACAACGCCATCTGAGGCAAGGCTAAATTTCTTTTGGGCAGCTTTGACAGCCGCTTGAGTTTCTGCACCGAATACTCCATCCGATGCGCTCTTCAAAAAGCCTAGTGCTTTTAAACGTTCTTGCAGTCCAGATACGGCTGAACCCTGCATTCCAATTCGTAAAATTGGGAAGGCGACTGGTTCTAGCTTGGTGGTTGACGTAGTAGCACTAGGGGATTTAGTGGCAGAATTCTTGCTTGGGGTTGCTGGAACAGCCAGGAGTTTAGCGGGAGGGTTAGCACTAGCTTGCTTGGGGGGAGCCGAGACTGGAGGGGTTTTGGGGGCAGAGATGACTGTGGGTGAGGGAGGGAGGAGCCGAGTCCAGGTTTCTGCGCCTACAATACCATCTGCGGGTAGTCCGGCAGCCTTTTGGAATTGGGTAACCGCGATCGCAGTCGATGGATCATATCCACCATTTAAGGCTCCCGTATAATAGCCCAGTAGTTTAAGAACGCCTTGTAGTTCAATCACTTCTGCCCCTTGACTGCCTGTGGTGAGTAATGGGCGACTTGGAGCTTTTGCACCCTTATCCGATCCACCTGTTGTTGGAGTGCTAGCAGCCGGGGGGGTGGGGGTTTGGCTGAAGGTTGGATCAGCGAGCACCAGACTCAAATAGCTTCCGGCACCGATCGCGATCGGTGTTAACAAACAGAATTGCCAAATTGTGAGGTGCCGTAGCATTTTGTGGATATCAACCATAGGGAAAATCCCAAATTAATCAATCAAGCTAGTTTGCGACCAGGAAATAAAGCTAGGGAAAGTAGCCTGTGCCAAACGAGTTTAACCTATCTCCCTAGAGCATCGTCTGCTATCAGACTGAATATTTAGCGCTACTATACAAAATCAGAGGCAGAATTCAAAGTGAAAGTTGCTTAAAATCTGTGAAATATTCACTCGTTAATCGGTTTCGGGGTTGCTTCCTGGGGTTGGCAATGGGGGAAGGCTTGGGAGGTCAGGTAAACCCGTCGCCTCACTGGTGCAATCCAGGAAAAGCTACTGTTTGCTCTCAGCTTCAGTGGACTGCTGTGACAATCTTGCAAGGAGAAAGGCTCGCTCAAGCAGGGCAGTGGATTGTTGAGGAAAATTTCCTACCAGAGAGTTTGAGGGAGAATCCAACGGGTTGCTTATCGGCTGGAGAACTGGCGATCGCAACCCTACCGATTACGCTGTTTTATCACGACAACCTGACGCAGCAACGCCATCATTTAGCGGCAACAGTAACGGCATGGGGTGGAGATCTTAGTACATCGGATGCAGTAATTGTCTTTGGCTATGCGATCGCCCAAGCAATTAAGGAGCAATTGAATCCTGCCTATTTGATCGCCCAAATCTTGACTTATCTTCATGTTTCATTACCTGAGTCAGCAGTCCGTTCAGCCGATCTAATTAGCACCTTAGAAACCTTAAAAAGTCTAGTAGCGCAAGGCTCAGAACTACAAAGCGCGATCGCGGCATTTCAGTTAGAGGCTGAAACTCAATCCATGACAGTAGAAATTGCGATCGCCCTCTACTGTTTCTTGCAAACTCCAGATACTATAGCTTTGGCACTAATTAGAGCCGTTCGGATGAGAGTGAAGCCTGAGATCGTGGGAGCGCTAGTAGGTGCCTTAGCTGGAGCCTATAACAGCAGTACCGGGATTCCTGCCGAGTGGCAGTGTGCCTTACAAGCCCCCTTTACAACCCCTGAAACCCCGCAGCGAATCCATTCTTTGTCTACTCATTTGGTTTCTGCTTGGTCGGGCATTTATGATCCCTTTATTGTGCAAGAAACAGAGATTCCTATCGTAACGGTTCCTTGGATTGTTCGGTCTCAGCGAATTGTGAGCTAGATTAAAAGACGATCTGCTCAGATTCGGTATGCTTTTTTGTAATTGAGTTTACTGTTAGAGTTCTGCTTGATTTGCTGCCTGCTTGATACACTGCTCCTATTTGCTGAGGGATTCGTGGCAAGTGATGAAAGTCCTTCAATCACTAGTACATCGGTTGGAAAAAACTCATTTACTGGATAACCTTCGTCCATTGAGTCACTATTCCAGTGCTTTTCACCAGGCAATTCGATCCTATAAGAATGCTTCTAATCCTACTGAGAATCAACGATCGCAGCCTTCTGTATCAGATGGAGACGCAGGCTACTGTACCCTTCCAGCTAGCCAATATCCACCCAAAATTAAACAGAGTTTCCTTAAAAAGGCAGGGCGATCGCCGCTAGTCTTAGGAATTGCCATTATTAGTTTGACCAGCACCTTTGGCTATCGTTTTTATAACGCACCTAAGCTTGATATTGGTAAAGCGGCTCCCCAAACCCTATATGCTCCGCTTTCAGCCAATGTGATCGATAAAAGCGCCACGGATTTGAACCGGAGTGCGGCTCGAAAGGATACCTTATCTGTTTTGATGCTGGATCAAACCGTTAACCAAACTGTCATGCGATCGCTGCAACAGCAACTCCAACAAGGGAGCGATTTGCGCCAAACTGCGGGCGCTTTTCCCTATGTTCGCACCAGCATCCTGACGCTTTTCACTCAAGCCTACCTGCGAAAACTGCCTGAATCTCAGTGGCAAGCATTATTAATTGAGGCAGATCGCGGCTTTTCCCAAAACCGATCTATTTCTAACCTAAAAACTGCGATTCCTGCTTCCTTAATGGATACAGCCGCTCAGAAAGCGATCGCCGAACTCCGAAATTATCGCCGTTCTGTAGAGATGAGCCGCTACTTGAGGCTGGTTCAATCTGTGAATGAATCTCAGTTGAAGTACGTGGCGGCTCTGGCATCCTCCACAGAACCAACCCCCGCTTTGCCGGACGAACTCAATGTAGTCCTGTTGGATTTGACCGATGCAGACTGGCAAACGGTGCGATCGCAGACTCCAAAAATTGCCGAGCGGATTTTGGCTCAGGGCATCTCTCCAGGACTGCCAGCATCCATACTTGCCGCAGCCGTTCAACTTCAGGTTAAAGGAGAATTTTCCAACGAGGCTGAAGCGATCGCCAGCAACCTTTTAATCTCACTATTACAGCCCAACTTAATTCAGGATGAAAACCAAACACGCGAACGCGCAGAGCAAGCCGCCCAAGGCATTCAGCCAGTCATGGTTTCGATTAATCGGGGTGAAAAAATTGTTCGCGCAGGCGATATAATTTCCTCTAAAGAATTTGCTTTACTGGATCATTTTGGCTTAAGTCGGCGCGGCATCGATTGGTTTGGTTTGGTGGGCTTCGGAGTTTTGATCAGTGGCTCGGTGGTGGTAGTGTGGTTTGTCAAACGCCGATTTCATCCCTCCCTCCGACGACGAGATGGCGTGTTGCTCTGGCTCCTGAGTTTAAGTACGCCGCTGTTAGTCGCGCTTCAGGTGCCATCGATTAATTTGCCAGCTATTGGACTGTTAGTCGGTGGCTTTTATGGCGCACCATTGGGGCTAACCGTAGCGGGGTTGCTAACGCTATTAGTCGCTGTTGGGATGGAAGTGACTTGGAGTACTTTGATCGCAAGTGCAACAACGGGGCTGATGTGCGGTTGGCTGGGGGGTAGATTGCGATCGCGGGAAGAACTAGCATGGCTGGGCGTGGGCGTGGGCGCACTGCAAGGGCTAATTTACCTGGTGCTGAACGTTGCCTCCGGCATTGTCTGGTATACCTTGCTCAGTGCTAGCGGCATTCAGGCGCTATTAGGGCTGGCATGGGTAATTGTGGCGCTAGGCATCAGTCCCTACTTGGAGCAACTATTTGATTTGGTCACAACCATCCGCCTTGTGGAACTTGCTAACCCTAACCGCCCCTTACTTAAACGGCTGGCATCCGAAGCTCCTGGCACGTTTCAACATACGCTATTTGTGGCAACCCTAGCAGAAGCTGCCGCCCGTGCGCTGGGTGGCAATGTGGAGTTAGTGCGGACAGGAACGCTCTATCACGATATTGGCAAAATGCATGATCCTCAAGGGTTTATTGAAAACCAAATGGGCGCTCCAAATAAGCACGACTTGATTAATGATCCCTGGATCAGCGCTGAAATTATTAAGAAGCATGTAACGGAAGGAATTGTAATGGCGCGTAAAGCTCGACTCCCTAAAGCTATCCGGGCGTTTATTCCAGAACACCAAGGCACCATGCTAATCGCTTACTTCTATCATCAGGCGCAACAGCAAGTAGAAAAACATTTTGATGAACCACAGCTTAATCCCGATGGAACTATCCTTAGCTTAAATGAGAATGATTTTCGCTACGACGGTCCGATTCCGCAATCGCGCGAAACGGGAATTGTCATGTTGGCAGATTCCTGTGAAGCTGCATTGCGATCGCTCAAAGATGCCACCCCCGAAGAAGCTCTCGCGATGATCAATAAAATTCTGCGCGCCCGTTGGCAAGATCAGCAACTCGTACAATCAGGGCTAACTCGGAATGAAATGACTGAAATCGCCACGATTTTTGTTCAGGTATGGCAACAATTTAACCATCAACGAATTGCCTACCCAAAATTGGCGATCGCGTCGCCCCCATCTTCCTAAAATTTGAATGGGTTGGTTTACTGTCGCTATTTCAGGTCAATTTTTTAAGTGAATCTGGCTTGTGGGCGGCTTCCCTGCCAGTTTTATCGCTCTCCACTAAATACTCAGGGTTATCTTTGCTTGCCGCAACGTGATGTCCTTTAATGTCCATGGGTTCAGTCAGTTTTTTCTTGACTATTCCTTTGATCTCACCCTGAGAACTTTTCCACTCAACGCGATCGCCCTTCTTCAGTTCGTCTGTCACAGTGAACACCTCTTTTTTCACGTCTCTTTCAAGTTATGAAGTCCATTGGATTGCAACCTCTCTCAAAAGTCGTGATCTGGCAAGCCCTTCATGCTGACCGGTTGATTTCTTCCACACTCCAAACTCCACGCTGCCTTAATTGCACTCAAAACTCAAAATTCTTAGCTCCCAACTCCCAACTCAAAACTCAAAACTCAAAACTCAAAACTCAAAACTCAAAACTCAAAACTCAAAACTCAAAACTCAAAACTC
>NZ_JBFPDP010000097.1:0-5870 GCF_040830845.1 Sivoneniella epilithica UHCC 1019 | reverse complement strand
GTTCTCAAGAGGCTCTCATCTACCTGATGGGAGCCTCTTGTCGTTTGTAACGAGCCTATTAATCAAACAATAGCTCGAATCGAACATCCCAGAATTTGAGGTAGTGAAGTAGCAAGCGAAGCGAATGCTTCAGCATGGTTACGGATTTGGAGTAACAGAGTGTCTTCCGATACAGTCGTACTAAATAATTGGGTAGTGCTCAAGATGTAATGATGGAGAAGTAGAGTCTTTGCTGTCCTCCTACCATGCCTACCTGCCCCATTTGTGCATCCGCTAAAACGGTCAAGAACGACAGTTCATTGAACAACCAACCAAAAAAGTCATTGACCAAGCCACGCGAGAACTGTACGCCTTCGGCGGGGCGTAGCCCTATGACCGATTGCTGTTAGAGCGGATTTCTTTAGCTGGTATTGCCCGTGCTGCTCAGCTTTCTGAACAATGGCTACAAATTTACGTCAACCAGAAATATGCAAAGGTGCCCCGACAAGTGCAGGTGACACCAAAAAAAGGGGAGGCTGACGATTCAATGCGATGAATTGTGGTCATTTGTGGACAACAAGGGGAACAAGCAGTGGGTTTGGTTAGTGCTCGATGCTAACACTCGCGAGATTGTGGGTGTTTACATTGGCGCACACGATCAAGCCGCAGCCCACAAATTATGGCAATCTTTGCCTCCGCTCTATCGCCAATGTGCGATCGCCTACACCGACTTTTGGGCAGCGTATGGGGCTTTGCGAAAGTTGATTGCCAACCAATTGATGACTTGTCGATGGTGGCTTAGTTAATTACAGCAATTTTCAGATAAATAAGCCACAATGCTTGAACCAAGCGAGGGCATCATCGGCGGAAATACAGTCATTGATAATCTGGGTTAGGGCTTGGTCAAGTGCTTCACGGGTTCGGGCTTTAGCAGAACGTAGTAATTGCTTGAGCTTTGACCAGCACAACTCAATGGGTGAGAGGTCTGGAGAATAGGGAGGCAAAAATACTAGCTTTGCCCCAACCGCTTCAATTGCCGCTCGGACCGCATAGGCATGGTGAACGGGCAAATTATCCATCAAGACGATGGCTCCAATCCACAGTTGAGGAATCAGAAATCTCCTGGATATAGGCTAAGAACACCTCGGTATTAACGCTGCCGACAATGCTCATGGTGGCAATCAAGCCATCGATGCTCATGCCCCCAATTAACGAAATATTCTGTCCTTGTTTAGCGAGAGTTTTTGTATCATACAAGCGCTCACCTTTCGGAGCGCGACCATACAGACGGGTGAATCTCAAATGTATCCCGGTTTCATCAATGAATACCAGATTTCGTGGGTCTACACTGAAACTCCAAAGTCGATGAGCAAAACGCAAGTCTTTCACCCGTTGTGTTTCTTGCTCACAGGCAATCAATGTTTTTTTTGACGCTCAATTCAAGAGTTTGTACAGATCTTTGCATGGTTGATAGACTCACCTGAATACCTGTTTTCTCAGTAAAGCGCTCACATAATTCTTTTAACAAGGCATCGGGTTGAGCCGCCACTAACGCTTTGACAATCGGTAGCTGCGCGGCTCCCAATTTAGCAACCGCCCCACCTCCATGCGCTTTTGGTGCAACTGTGCCACTCTGTCGATAGTGCCGACTCAGGTCTCTGACAAAAGATAAACTGACCTTGAAGCGTTCTGCTAGTTGCCGCATTGACCCTTCTTTGGCTTGATAGGCTGCAATCACCCGTTCTCGTAAATCAACAGAAAGTGGGGCTGGCATCAGCGATGATTTCCTCTTTCACTCTATGCTTCTCAATGTATCAAAATGTGGCTTACTCAATCAAGAATCGCTGTAATTGCAAGTTTTACTCACTCAGAAATCTGTAAGATCGCGTTTCTCTAGCCAATGCTCCAGATCAGTCAAACTGGAGAAATTCAGATGGCATTGACTTGAGGCAATTGAGCATAACTCAAATTGCGTTCAATCCCTCGGACTTTGTGAGTGATGCAGCGTTGTTGTTGAGCGTTGGGCAAGGTCTTTTTCAAAGCTTTGGGTAATCCCAAAGTGCCATCACTGACCACTAATTGCACCGTCTGCGGGGTCAACCCTCATTCTATCAAATACTCAAAGAACTGGCTCCACTCGGCTTCACTTTCCTCGGTGGCAACTTCGTAGTGCAGCATTTCGTAGGAAACATCCTCCCACACTACCAAGGCTGCCAACACTACTCATTCTTCAGCCTGACGACACTGGCGTAAATGTCCTGAACGGTCTTCTTTGAAATCGTTCTGGGTGTATTGAATCTCCACCCACACCCCATCGACGATGACAATCTTTGGAGTTTGAGCAATTACGGCTAAACGACGGGTATCTAGCTGGGCTTGAACCGCCAGAGTGACTTGATTCACAGCACTACGGGAAAGAACATGTCCTATCAGAAAATATAACGCTTCTTGCAAGTCTCTCAGCGACAATCCCATCACATATAAACAACATAACCAATTGACCAGATTGCCTAGCCCCCGTTGGTAGCGCTGCAAAATTTGCCCCTCTCGTTCTTGGTTGCGTCGCCGCAGTTTGGGAACACGCAAATTGCTCTCATGAGCATACTGGGTATCCAGACCTCGTTGAAAATAACCCGAACGCCGAGGTCTATCCTCGCCCAACTTCACCAGTTCTGCCTTGACTCCTTCCTCAAGAGATGCTTCCAGCATGGTTTTGACGGCATCAAGCACCGCCTTTCGCAGAGCTTGTTCTAATGCCTCATCCAATTCAGGTTGAAAACTGCTAGCTTTGGCTCGTAGAATTTGTTGTTCTCGTTCTGCATTGTTTATGGGAGGCTGCTTGCAACACCTCCTTCTCCCTACTCTCGGCTAATTATTTCCCTCTCAGTAATGGCGAAAAAATAAAGACACTGACGAAAATGCTCTCTCATCAACTGTTGAATCCATGCCTCTTCAGTTGGACTCAAGGTTCGACCTTCGCCAAACTTGTTACCTCGCGGTTGCTGATGCAGCGCAGTTTCTCCCATTTGTTGATACGGTCGCCACCAGTGTGATACCGTTGCGCGATGCACCCCTAGATAGGCGGCAATCTCGCTCACCCGCTTGCCTTGTCCTCGTAGGCGTATCGCTTATAGACGAGAGGTCTGTTCCATAATTACTTCTGTTGATGTGGTAATCCCCAGAGTACGCGGATTTGCCCCTCATCCGATATCTTGTGTCTGCCAGTCAGGAGCTTGACCTCAGCTTTACAGGAGTGAATGAAGCTTTTGATTTTTGGGTTATTCCAAATTAGCAAGCAGTCCTCCTTCTGTTCAGAAAAACAACCTCAGCAATGTTGATGCTGTTAGGATGAGAGTCGCTCATTTCCAAGGGGGAGATGGAGGGCAAAGGCTGTTTGACCCAGGTTACTACTGGCTGAGATCGTGCCGCCCAGATACTCGGCTCGTTTTTTCACCAGAGCAAGCCCCAACCCAGTACCGCCATGTTTCCAGGGGTCATTATTAGGAACCCGATGGAACTTGTCGAATACATGAGCCAGTTCACTTGTAGGAATCTCGGTGCCAGTATTGGTTACTTGAAGTAATAGTTGGTTATCAACGACGTGTGCCGATAGAATAATTCTTTCGTGCGCGGGTGTGTACTTACAAGCATTGTGCAAGAGTTCTCTCAGGATTTTTTCTAGATACGAAACATCAATTCTAATGAACGATAATCCGATCGCAATGTCAATTGTGAGAGATTGCTGTTGCAGTCGGATTCGTTCATTGAATGCCTCTGCAACATAGGGTAGCCACTGATGCAAATCAATTTCCGTCAGCAGTAGAGGTTCGGTGCCTGCTTCCAGGCGAGATAAATCCAGCAGGTCATTAATCAGACTCGCTTCTCGGTTTCCTTCATCCTGCAAAATTTGTAGATAACGAAACACCGAATGGGTCGAGTCTGGTAACTCATCAATCTGCTTCAAGGTGATTGAAAGCATCTCAGTTGCCATTTTGATGCTGGAGATGGGGGTGCGAAGTTCGTGGGAAACCGTGCTTAAGAAGTCATCTTTCAAATAATTCAGCCTTTCAAGTTCTTTGACTTGAGCTTGAGCCGCTTGATAAAGCCGCGCTTGCCGCAGAGCGATCGCACACTGATTGGCAACTTGTTGCACCAGCCGAACTTCGAGATCATTGAAACTATGGTCACCGTGATGAGAGAGCCACAGATCTCCAATCACTCCTTGATCATCAAACACAGGACAGGCAAAGATCGTAATTTGTTTCTGTCGAACCGGACGAATGCTGTCGCGAGTGAGATGGCAGAACTGAAAACATTGACCGTGCAATAGTTGAGCATAAACATCTGGAGCATCTATCATCTGCACAATCTGACCTTGTGCTGGCGGCAGTGAATGGGTGTGTTCATACCAAATGGTGGATGTTTTTTGCTCCAGGTTGTAGAGAGCCGTGTCACAACAATCTACAGACAGCAGTTGAGTCAGTTCTTCAACTACGGTCTGCAAAATTTGGTGTTCATCCAGGCTGTCTCGAACCTTATCCGTAATGCGTTTCAAGGCTGATTCCAGATCGAGTGCCTGCTGAAGTTGAGCCGTGCGTTCTTGCACTTGCGCTTCCAGGAATAGGTTTGATTGCTGCACTTGCGCAAACAACTCAGATTGCTGGATGGCGATCGCTACTTGGGTTGCCAGTTGCTTCAACAGTCCTAATTCGGACGGCTGCCACTTGCGCGGCTGGGTACACTGGTGAGCAATCAACAATCCCCACAGTTCCGCTTTGTGCAGGATTGGAACCACCAACTTTGACTGTACGCCGATTTGCTGCAACGTCTCTGTCAGGCAAGCAGCCATTGCGTCTTGCCCAATGTCTGTAATGGCACGAACTCGTCCCTGCCGATAGAGTTCGTGGCACTCGATCGGAAACATCTCTTCGGGCAGGATCTGATCGAGCAGGGGCAACTGCCCAGAAGCAACCGCTTCATTCGTGACTGTGCCAGTGCCGTCTGAATTGACGCGGTAGGTTAGCACTCGATCGGCTTGCAAAAACTGCCGCACTTCGGAGACGGTAGTATTGAGAATGTGATGCAGATCTAACGACTGGCGAATGCGTTGAGTCATTTCGCTAATTAGATGCTCTTGGTTTGCCTGTTGTCGGAGCGTGGCTTCGGTTTGCTGACGTTGGACAATTTCATCGTGAGCCTGTTGATATAGCTCTGACTGGTGAATGGCGATCGCCGTTTGGGTAGCGACCTGTTGGAGCAACTCAACTTCAACCGTTCGCCAGTGCCGGGGCGCATCACACTGTTGGGCAACTAGCAGTCCCCACAGGTGTTCTTCGGTCACGATCGGAACGACCAGATTGGCTCTAACTTGAAGTTGGAGCAGTAGCTCGGCATGGCAAGGGGTCAACTTTGCGGCGTAAACATCTTCCACTACCTGCACCCGCCCTTGTTGATAGAGATGGAAGTAGGTTTCGGCAAAGTCACAATCGTGAATAACCGTACCTGAGATCGCCTTCCAGTCCTCACTCACCGCCTCAACCACCACGCTGCCACTGCCGTCCAGATTCAGGTGATAAATAATTACGCGATCGGTCTTGAGAATGTGCTGGATTTCAGCCACGGTGGTGTGAAGAATGTCCTCCAACTTCAACGACTGATGAATTTGTCGCGTAATTGCCGAAATGAGTTGCTCTCGCTCCGCCTGTTGCCGTAAAGCGAATTCGACAGCAGTTTTTTCCTGGATTTCTGTCTCCAAGGCGCTGTTTGCAACTACTAATGCAGCCGTGCGTTCTTGCACCCGTTGTTCCATCTCACCATAAGACCGTTGTAGGGCAGACTCCACCCGCTGGCGTTGTAATTCAGCAGCGGCTCTGGCAGCAAAAATGGTGATC
>NZ_JBFPDP010000096.1:0-6216 GCF_040830845.1 Sivoneniella epilithica UHCC 1019 | reverse complement strand
TCAAGTTTAGTAAAACTCATGCCTCTAGTTTTAAGGACTGTCTTATTTTGCCTTATCCTCTCCCTGCGTAAGTCCTGTTAAATTTAGATCTGAGCAAGTTTAATCGCGATCGCCAAGGCATTGCAGCATCACAAGCGATTGCTCAGGATTTGCAACTTGCAGCACAGTTGCAAATCACTGGCACTCCATTCTTTCTTGCCATTAGCTCGACAAATATCGAAGCGGTCTCTGGTGTTGATTTTGAGCGTCTTGAATCTGTTCTGGATCAAGCCATTCCCAAATGAGAAAATGATTTTGGTTCTTAGCTACTCACTTTGCTGGATCTAAGTCAAGTCCAATTACCCGGATTATATTCATCAGAAAGGTTGTGAAAAGAACTGAAACCTTATCTGGAGGTCTATCGGTTGCTGTAGGTATCAGCATTGCCAGAAACGGATAGAGCGACCATTTGAACTTGGGCTTATCCGCAATTAGAGAATTTGAAGAATTTCCCTGGCTTGAGTTGGAGGAGAGATGAGCGTACAGCTCAATCAGTGTTGTATGGTCCAAGCTGGTTTTTTGATCCTTTTTACTGCGATCGTCCGTTGGCAATATGGGAGTGTGGCGAGGCGTACCTATCGTTAATGCTTTTGCAAACGCTAGATTTCTTCGTCGATGGTTCAGTTGCTGAATGTTAAAATGAGTAAAACGATTTCTGGAAACGTGAGCTACAGGAATGGCTTGATTCAATTGTGTTGCTGGATCAACTGCAACCCAGCCCTCGGCAGTGTTTTGTCGAACTTCAAAGTGAAGGTGAGGTCCAGTTGAATTACCTGTGCTACCAACTGCCCCGATAGGTTGACCCTGTTCAACCCACTGTCCTGATTGAACAAAAATTTCTGATAAGTGAGCATACAGCGTTTCTTCCGTGCCGTCCTTGTGCCGGAGCGCGATCGCTAATCCGTAGCCTCCCTGCCACTGGGCAGCCACTACTTGTCCAGAGTGAGCCGCAATGACCGTTGCACCCATTGGTGCTCCAAAGTCAATTCCTGCATGAAATCGGCTCTCACTACTAATTGGATGGACTCGCCAACCGAATGAGGATGTAGTTGAAGCCGCAACTGCCAATGGAAAAATTAGTCTCAAGTTGCTCCGCACTAACGGCGGGTGGGATGGTGACTGCTTAACTATTGGAGCAGGAAAAAACTCCTGATTAGAGAGCGTTCTGGTCGGTGCCGATGGACTAATCGTTAGTGCTCTCCTATCGCCTCTCCGTGGCGCTGGCAGTTGATGGGAACTCGGTTGTAACGGGATGGAGGCTTTATTAGTAATGCTGAAGTTGGCAGTTTTGTTGGCTGTTGGCTGATCTTCTTGAGATAGCGTTGATTGAGATGCTTCGGTTGGATTAAGCGATACCTGGATGGTCTCCGCCTCAATTTCATCAATCCGTTGAAGCAGTTCTGTTTGAATGTCCACAGAGAGTAGCGGGTTTTGCGCCGTCTTACGAGCCAGTTCAAACTTTCCAGTTTCGGCATAATGCAAGGTTGCCACAACCAAATACTGCTTGAGGCGTTCAGCTTTGTCCTCGTTCTCTTGATCCAAAACATCTATCAGTTGTTGCTCTAAAGCCTTCTGCTGCTCCGACTTGGTTTCTGACTGGGTTGAGTCTGTAGCTAAATCTGGGTTAGATAATTGGGAGGTGTTCTCTGTCTTCTCCGTGGACTCCGGTTTTGCCTTTAATTCTTGCTTGCCTATCTGCTGCCTACCTGTTTGTATAGCTTGAGTAAAAACTGTTTCAGGTGTTTGAACTGGTTGATCTGCCTGTACCGATGTTTTTGTAGGTTCAATGTGTTGTTCGATCTCAGGCTCAACCGTTGATGGTGTTGCTAATCCTTCTACTGTCGGATCGGCTTCTTTTGGAGCACCGATCATCGGCGAACTTTTGGGTGCAGGTTCCTTAAGGACTGCTACATCAGCAGTCTTCCCAGACTCGTAAATAGCTGGTGGTGGAGCAGGTTGGGCGGAAATCAAGGCATCCTCCTGTCAAGGGCGCGAGGAATTAATCAGAATTAAAGTTTTTCAACTGGAGGCTCCAGCACCACTCCAAATGGTTGATGTGCTGAAATCGTCGAATTAACTGCTGTTCAATTAGGTAATACCGTGTGAATCGTTGAGGTAGAATGATCGGAGGCTGTTGTGGGTCAAACAGAGGTTGCTTAAGATAATGCCAAAGAGGGAAAGTCATTTTGGTTCTCCCGTATTGAGTGAGTTAAAGGAGTCCAAATCGAGACAGATGCAAGCGTAATGAAGCATGTCCCACAATGGCATCACGCGGGACAAAGCCCCAAAGATGGCTGTCATAACTCTGATTCCGGTTATCTCCCAGTACGAAGTACTGATCTTGGGGAATTGTGACCGGACCGTAGGCGTAATTCGGCAGCGCGTGGAGATAGGTCTCTGAAAGTTCCTGCCCATTGACAAAAACCTGTCCACCTTGAACCTGCACTACATCACCGGGCAATCCGATAATGCGCTTGATATAGTCTCCATCTAGGTTTTGAGCCTTCAATTCTGGTGGAGCCTGGAACACTACTACTTCACCCCGTTGAGGAGAACGAATGTGGTAAGACAGTTTCTCCACAATGACGCGATCGCCCTTATGGAGTGTGGGTGTCATAGACCCGGATGGAATATAACGAACTTCAGCAACAAAGGTATGAACTCCCAGTGCCATTAGTAATCCAAGTCCTGCTGTCTTGGCAGACTCAATCCATTCGTTCTTTGGATTTTGTCTTTGTTGAGATGCAGTTTGTGTTGTCATAGCTGTTGTTTTACAGTGAAATTGCAATTAATCCGATCTCGGCGATCAATCCTTTGAGCCAAAGGGGGAGCGGTAGCGGTGGCGCAATGCCTACAGCCGTCAATCCACAGGCAATCGCAAGAAAATTATCAGCGCCAATTACAGACGCTCCTGTAATTAGGAGAAAACCTGTTAAGAGCCAACCGAGAAGGTTTTGCACGGAAGCGAGGGACATCCTTTATCCCCAAATGTTTTTACGTTGTTGTTGGGCTGAGGTTTGTGCTTGTTGCAAAGCGTTTCTAACCTCATCTGGTAACTGGCTGAGTTGTGTCTTGTCCAGCTTCGCCAGTCCATCTGCCACTAACACTTGTTGAATTGATGTCCCGTTTGGTAGCTGAGCGATCGCTCTAGCAACCTCTCCTTTTCCAATGGCTTGTGTGATGGTTAGATCAACTTGCTGGTGGGAGGACTGCAATAGAATTGCGATGACTCCATTTGCCTGTGCTTGCCACTTGGAGTCAATCGGCATGATGCCTGCCAATGTTACTTGCTGTTGGGATTGATCTGAGGCGCGCAACGTCCAGACCTCACCACGAACTCTCTCAACGGTATAACGAGGGGTGGAGGACTGAGAGAATTGCCTCTCCAGATGCTCTGCTAAAGGAACCCAAGTCGGAACTCCAAGCTTGACTCCAAATGGCAGCAGGAGAAGTGCAACACAGAAATAGAAAAGAGGTCTGGTCATCACTGTCACCGTAGCCAGTGGTTGAGGAAATCGAATTCCTTAAGCAGGATTTGCTTGAGATACCGCCAGTTCCCTGGTTGTACCTGCGATTGTTCTACCTCCATGCAGGGAGTTCGTTGCTGTGGTTGCGGTTGTAAATCGCTCACACTTAGGGTAATAGCAGTCAATTGCAGCTCAAGCCGACGCATCAAGTCCAGGTGCTTTCTGCCGATTGGTCGATTTGACAAAATCCCGACCGCATAAACAGTGGCATCCACCTGTTGTGTTAAGTGGTTAATCAAGTCTGTGTCACTGTATTCGTTCAACTCAACAGCAACGCTTTTATTCGCAGATTCAGTCATTGCCGTCGCTACCTGTTGTTCTATTCCTTTGAATAAATCGCCAAATGCCGTTCGCATTTCAGTTTTGTCTTCGTCTGATAAATCTTCGGTAAGAGTTGGGTCTCCAAACACCGTATTCAAAAAGCCGTCAAGCGGTTGAGGTTGGCTCATAACAGGAGTGCTCTAAGGCAGCGAGTAATCCATCTATTCACAACATTAGAGAAGCAATCTGACTGTCATATGGCATGGGTCTGCTTTTATCTGGTTAGGCTGTCGTGGGGTTACTCTCTCTCCTCGTAGTCAATCGGGAGGTTGTCCTCAATCTCAAAGAGGGCAGTTTGTTGCTCATTCACAACTTCTACGCCGCTAGTTTCCACCTCCGGAGGTATTTCCGTCAGTAGAGGATTGTTGTTCTCTAACCTTGAACTAACTATAGGCACTTGTGTTTGGACAATAGCCAGATCCATGCGTGTTTGCCCAATAATTCCTGGCTCGCGTTCAGTCAGTGACTCCTTCGCCTGGAGCCACGCCTGCAAGGATTGGAAGTAGGCAATATCATCCAGGTTGATTGCGCCCAACTCATTGAGTCCCTCTAGTTGCCATCGACCTGCATTCAAATCATAGTGCTGATGATGATTGATGGCGGACACCATCACAGTATCGCCTCGCTGCATCCAAAGGGTATCAGTGGTTGAGTTATAGCCGACTTGATAATCTCCCAAACCATTGGTGACATGATTCTGCTGCGATTCATCCAGTCTCACCCCTCCCTGTGATTCCTGATAAGAAAACACCTGTTCAGCGATCGCAAGCAAGACATTTGCCCGGTTTTCCTGTTGACTCCAGTAGGTTTCCTCCCAACTGTTCTTTGATGACTGTGCGGCTTCATCCTCCAACCGTTGGCACTCTGCTACCCATGCGCCAATCTCCGCCCAAGTTTTTATGTCTGCTTGAGTAACGCTCTGTCCCGTTGATAAATCAAGGTTTGCCCCTTCCTGTTGAAGGTGATAGCTGCCCGCTGCATCATCCCGACTGACAACGTAAATCTTGTCCTCAACAGCTAAACGGTATAGGTGCTGGGTACTCTCAGGCGACAATTTGTAGGCAACTTCGCCCTGGCTGGCGTAGTACTCAAACAGTTGTTCAACGGCATTGGCAATTGAGCCGCGATCGTCTTCAGTGACAATGTGATCCTGGTTCCATTGCTGTTGTGCTTGCTGCTGAACGGCTCGTAAATCAACATCTCCAACCACATCCTGTTGCTCAAGGTAGTCCCGCAGCGCTTGAAAGTCTTGAAGTTGCTCTTCCGTAATTTGAGTGTCGGGTTCAGGAACAAATGCCTGCTCATGGAAGTTAACGCACCAATTGCTATCATTTGCCTCAATCCAGAGGGCATCGGACTCTGGATCGTAAACCAGGGTGTGCTTGTCCCCCTGGTATTGCCAGCACTCATCACTGATTGGCTCAACCCATCCGTACTGCTGGGCTAGGGCAAACGTGCGTTCCAAAATTGGGCGAATCTCATTGGCTCTTTGCTCCTGTTCTTGCCAGTATTGCGAGTCTGATATTTCAGGCATGGTTACTTCCTTCCTCCCAATTTGATGAGGACATCATTGATGCGGTTGTTGATGTGGTTCATTCCCTTGGGGTGGTATTGAATGAGTGATGCAGTCAGGGATGCAGTACAGAAAATGATGAGGACTATCTCAAGGGGTTTGGCGAAGTTCCATTTCTTCTTGCCAATCGGAATCTCCAGCCACGGTTGACGCTGGTTCCTGTTTTGGTCGGGTGTTGAAGATAGATCGGTCTGGATTGACTTCGAGTTCGTTGGCAATGTGGAGAGCGTTTTCAGTTGCGCCTTCAGTTCGAGGATGCTCTGATTTGTCTGCTTCAGTTGTTCGGTAATCAGGTTCAGGTGCTGTCCAGTCGAATCCTCCACTTTCTGTTGAGGTTGTTGTGGTAAAGACTTCTTCAAGTCTTCCAAAGTCTCCTGCAAGTTGACTAAGGGCATCTGAAGATCGGTTCGTCTGGATGTTGTCTCCAGCAATTGTTTGAGTGTGATCAAACTCTTGGGCAAGGGTTGGAGCAGGGTAATCAGTTGCTCCATCTGCTCGGCTGTGGCAGGTGCTGGAGCTGTCCACCCTTCCCACAAATTGGGAGGAATTGGTCTCGATTGAGAATGAGACCGTCCCAGGTTCTGGCGATAGTTGACTGCCTGATTGTGCGTTGGAACTGCCGTGGTACTTGCTGTTGCTCCTCGATCGCTCTGGAGTGGAGTTCCCGATGTCGAGTGTCCTGATACCAAATTAAATTGGAGTAGTTACAGATCAGATAAACTGAGGGATATAGAGTTGAGAGTCTGACGATGGCTG
>NZ_JBFPDP010000095.1:0-6386 GCF_040830845.1 Sivoneniella epilithica UHCC 1019 | reverse complement strand
AACTGCTCAAACATGGGCTTAACCAGACACTTGTTGTAGTTCTGTGAGCATTTTACGGAGACTTTGTAGCCAGTGGGGAGGATGAGTACCGAGGAGGGCAGAGGTTTTTTTGAGAGACAGGACGGAAAAAGGGGGACGGGGAGCGGGGAGGGGATATTCTTCGGTGGTAATGGGAATGACGCGCTGAACTTGCAGCGGGAAGCCCATTGCCTTAGCTTCTTCGATAATGGTGACAGCAAAATCATACCAACTGCACACGCCGCTGTTGGTGTAGTGATAAGTGCCTGTGGTTTCGGCAGTGAGTTGAGGCGCGAGATGGGCGATCGCCAGCGCCAGATCCTTTGCCCAGGTGGGCGCACCGATTTGATCAGTGACCACGCGCAACTCTTCTCGCTGGGCACCCACCCGCAGCATGGTTTTCACAAAGTTTCCCTTGCCCTGAACGCCATAAACCCAGGCGGTGCGGATGATCATGTGTTTCGGACATGTCGCCCGAATTGCCGCTTCTCCTGCTAATTTTGATGCGCCATACACGCCCAGAGGATTGGTCGGAGCAGTTTCCAGGTAAGGACTACTGCTTTTGCCATCAAATACATAATCAGTAGAAATGTGAATCAGTCCGGCTCCTACGCTGTCTGCCGCTTCCGCCAAAATGCCAGTAGCTTTGCCATTCACCAGGGTTGCCAAATCCGGCTCACTTTCTGCCTTGTCTACGGCAGTGTAAGCCGCTGCATTGACAATAATCGTGGGTTGCAATTGCTCGACGAGCGCGTGGATAGTGTCGGGGTTTGCCAAATCCCACTGGGTGCGATCAATTGCCGTCAGTTCACCAAGAGGCGCTAAGGTTTGTTTTAGTTCTGCTCCAACCTGTCCATTTGTGCCTGTTAACAGGATCTTTGTCATAGAACATCACCATAAATAGGGGAATACAGTCAAAACTGACTCCACCATATTGCAAAGAAAACAAAAATAGGTAAAGAGATACACAGAAAGCAGACCGTCAAAGTGAAGACTTTACCAAGCTTAAATCTTTCTAGAACTGGATTGTGGCATTGTATCGTTCGACGATTTGATCAATGACAGCCTGAATTGTTAAACCATCGGTGATCAATTCGATCGCGTCGTCAGCTTTACACAGGGGCGCAAGAGAACGAGTGCTATCTTTGCGATCGCGATCGTAAATTGACTGCTCTAACTTGCCCAGGTTGACATCGCCGATGCCCTGATCTTGCAAATCGCGCTGACGACGACGGGCGCGTTCTTGCACCGAAGCCGTCAGAAAAATCTTCAGTTCCGCATCAGGAAACACATTGGTGCCAATATCTCGCCCTTCAATCACAATGCCGCCGTGCTTGCCATAGAGTTGCTGTTGCCGCACTAACGCCCACCGAACCGCAGGCTGAGCCGCGATCGCAGAAACTTGAGAGGTCACTTCCAAGCTGCGAATTGCTTGAGTGACCTCTTGCCCGTTGACGAAGATGGCAGACGAGGCGAGGGAGGGGGTTGAAGTTTTGAGTTTTGAGTTTTGAGTTTTGAGTTTTGAGTTTTGAGTTTTGAGTTTTGAGTTTAGGTCTTTTCCTTCCTGATCTTTGTTCCCTGTTCCCTGTTCCCTAAATTCAATCTGACACTGGCTCACCAATTCTGCGATCGCGGGTTCGTCATCAATGGCAATCCCAGACTGCATGACTAACCAGGTAAGGGCGCGATACATGGCTCCGGTGTCGAGGTAAACCAAGCCGAGGGTTTGGGCAACGAGCCGCGCTACGGTAGATTTTCCGGCTCCGGCAGGTCCATCGATCGCTACGATGGGTTGGCGATCGCTCAGCAGCACATTGTCAATTAAGCGAGTAGAGCCAATCCGGGCAGCAACCGCTAATAAGCCTGTATCCTCAATTTGGGTTAAGGGAGTCATAGTCATGGGGTGAACCAGTTCAACGTATTCGGGGATGAGATTGGGTGCAGTGGTTAACATTGCCTTAACCGCCCCGATTAGTTTACTACCTAATCGCTCTCCGGCTTGAAAGGCGGATGATGCTTGCTGCAATGCCCGATAAATCATAGCCGCTTGCTCTCGCTCTGTGCCACTCAAATACTGATTGCGAGAACTGAGGGCTAACCCGCTTGGTTCACGGGCGATCGCGCAGCCCACAATTTCCACAGGCAGGTTCAGATCCATCACTAACTGGCGAATCACGGCAAGCTGTTGAGCATCCTTTTGCCCAAAATAGGCACGAGTCGGCTGCACTATATTCAGCAGTTTGGTCACAATCGTTGCCACCCCTTGAAAATGTTCCGGTCTAGAACGTCCGCAGAGTTCGCTTGTTAAAGATGTAGGAGGAAGCACTTGGGTGAGTTTTGAGTTTTGAGTTTTGTTTGCGTAGCGTTCCCGTAGGGAATGTTTTGAGTTTTGAGTTTTGAGTTTTGAGTTTTGAGTTTTGAGTTTTGAGTTCGGAGTTTTGAGTTCGGAGTTCGCCATAACTCCTTCGGAGACGCTACGCGAACGCCATTCGCCATTCGTCATTCGCTTTATGAGTCCTAGTTCTTCTGCATCAGGCACAAATAAAGCATCAACGTGGGCTTGTTCGCAGAGGGTTTGATCCTGTTTTAGGGTGCGGGGATAGCGCTGAAAGTCTTCGGTGGGTGCAAATTGTAGCGGGTTGACGAAAATGCTAACGACGACAATTTTGTTCTCTTTACGGGCGCGCTGAATGAGGCTGAGATGCCCGGCGTGGAGTGCTCCCATGGTGGGGACGAACCCAATTTCTAGGGGAGTTGCCACCTCTGGATAGCTGCCCGATCGCTCTAAGTCATGCCGTTTGAAGCGACAGGAATCCAGGTAGCAGCGTAACCCTAAGATGGTTGTGAACAGGCGCATTGAACGGGTTCCCCTTTTGAAGGTGCGATCGCTACTTTGTAGACCTTAGTTTCAACGAGTCTGCAAAACTCCTTAAATCAACTTTTTGTCTCATCAAAGCCAACCGCAAACATCCTCATAAACTGTAGCCAGATTTCTTCTGGGCTGCTACAAAATTTTTGAAATAACGCTAGGATCTCGCCTGTGGTGTCTTTTTGTGCAAATTACGTTCCTAGGCAACTATTTTATGAATCTTTCTACCCAACTGCTTCATATTCTTGGCTCCGGCGCATCTGCTTACATTTCCGCTCGGAACATGCGTGATTTGCAAACTCGTCCGAATACGCTTGCTGCCTTACAAATGGCGGAATCTGGTTCTGTTCCCTTTTTGGAAGCGCTCAGTGCGCGGGCTACTGCCGAAGGAGACACTTGGCTAGCAGAACGGCTGGCGCGTCACGCGGCTGATGAGCGTCGCCATGGTCAAATTTTTGCCCAAGCGTTGAAACAACTGAATAAGCAACTGATTGACTTCAAGTCTATTCCACAAACGACGAACGACGGAACGCCCGATGAACGTCGCCGCAGCCCTTTTTTTGAAGCGTATTTCAGTGATTATTCCAGCGAAGCGCTAAAACCTGAAAACATTGATTGGACGGTGTTTTTTGCTAGTACCTACATTCTTGAACTGGATGCCAGCAAAGATTTTGTGCGGATGGCAAATGCCTTGCCTGACACCGATCCCGCTAGTGTCAATTTGAAGAAAGGGATTCTCAGCGTTGCTCACGATGAAACCGGACATGCTGCCTACCTGCGAGAAGCGATGGAGCGACAGTTGTCTTCGGCTGCGGTGGATGAGGCGATCGACATTTGGCGCACCCGTAAGGTCAATGCCCTAATCGCGATGGTGGGTGGTTTTCTGCAAAAAGGTGGCAAAATGCCTGCTCTGACCCAAGAAGGAATGCCCGATCGCGCTGAGGTGGCTCTAGAGTTAGTGGCAGCTAATTGAGTTTTGAGTTTTGAGTTTTGAGTTTTGAGTTTTGAGTTTTGAGTTTTGAGTTTTGAGTTTTGAGTTTTGAGTTGAAGCTGGATCACTCATTTATAGTTCGTCATTTTTGGGGGTTGTAACGTATGCCGGTGATGGAATCAACGATCGCGGTGCCAGGGCAGTATTGGGCGTGGCGCGGTCAGCAGGTTTATTACGTGAAGGCGGGGGAGCGACGGGGCGATCGCCCTCCCCTACTGCTCATCCATGGCTTTGGTGCCTCAACCGATCACTGGCGCAAAAATATCATTGGGTTGAGCAACGAATTTGAAGTGTGGGCGATCGATTTGTTAGGGTTTGGGCGATCGGCAAAACCCGACTGGCAGTATAGCGGCGATCTCTGGCGCGATCAACTGCATGACTTTATCACCGAGGTGATTGGACAGCCTGCGGTACTGGTGGGCAACTCGTTGGGTGGCTATGCGGCACTCTGTGTGGCGAGTCAGCGTCCTGGTTCGGCGGCGGGATTGGTGCTAATCAATAGCGCGGGACCGTTTACTGATCTGACAGCCACTCCGCCAAAACCCGATCCAGTTCGAGAAGTGATGGGCGCAGTAGTACGCGGTTTGTTTCAGCAGGATTGGGCAAGCTACTTACTGTTTCAATATGCGCGGCAAAAGTTTTTGATTCGTAGAACGCTTGAAAAGGTGTACCTCGATCAGAGCGCTGTCACCGATCGCTTAGTGGAGGAAATCTACCAACCTTCTTGCGATCCCGGTGCGCCGAAGGTGTTTGCATCGGTGTTTCGCACTCCTCAAGGGGAACGGGTGGATGTGCTATTGAGTCAACTGACTTGTCCGCTGTTGATGCTATGGGGCGAAGCCGATCCGTGGATTAATGCGCGCGATCGCGGTGCTAAGTTTCGTGATTATTATCCGCAGTTGACGGAATATTATCTGCAAGCGGGGCACTGTCCCCATGATGAGGTGCCCGATCAGGTGAATAATTTACTGCGATTGTGGGTTAATGAGCTTTAAGAGTTTTGCTACATGGCGGCAACTCTGCGCCACTTTTTGACTACAAACGGCGGCACCGCGATCGCAACCTTACTTTTAACGTGAGTTCGACGGAGCAGAGCAAAAAGGAAAGCTGAGACTATGCAGAGCAAAAAGGAAAGCTGAGACTATAGGTTGAAAGGAATGTAAACCTTTCGAGACTCAGCTATGGAACCTATCGCATCGCGCCTAGATGTAACCACCCTGTTCTGTGATGTAGACGACTTCTGCCAGCAGTTTGAGCAAGCTTACTCCTGTCAACACTGGATGGAAGTTTGGCTTTAAGCTGCATCTGATTATCAATGAACGCGGAGAATTACTGGCATTCAAACTTACTCCTGCCAATACAGACGACCGTAAACCGGCACCAGAAATGACTCCAGACCTCTTTGGTCAACTCTTTGGCGACCGGGGATACCTCTCCCCAAAGCTGTTTGAAGAACTGTATTAACGGGGCTTGCAGTTAGTGACCAAAGCGAAGAAGAATATGAAACAGCATCTCGTGAAGCTGATGGACAAAATCTTGCTGCGCAAGCGATCGCTGATCGAGCCAGACAATAGACCTCCTGCATAAATCATGAGGCATGTGCCAGTTCGTAGTTCAACAAGCCAGCGATGAGATTTAAGCGTAAGCCAAACCGCTTTCTACGATAACGATAACGTCCCGAAAAGATGCGGAAGATTTTGAAGCAGCGAATCACATGTTCAATTCGCACCCGCAATCGTGCTAAGGCTCGGTTATGCTGCTTTTCTTCCTTTAGCAACGACTGCTTACGAGGCTTTTTGGTTGGAGTACAAGCGCCGGCATGAAGGTTAGCAAATCCTTGATAGCCTCGATCCGCCAACCACAATTGCGAACAGACAAACGGTAAACGACTTTGCTTGAGCAGCTTAAAGTCGTGCGTTCTGCCAGTATCCACGGCGGTACAAATGATTTGCCCGGTTTCAAACTCCGCCACCACTTGAGCTTTTAGGGTGTGGCATTTTTGTTTGCCGCTGTAGTAGCGTTTCTGTTTTTTTAGGGCGCTCGATTTCCATCTCTCCCACATCGACCCTCATCACCGTCGCCTCCCAACCGGGTTGGTACAACTGCCGCTGACTCGGTAGCCGGCACTTGCCACAGTTGACTAGCAAGTCTTCCACTTTTCGCACAATCCGCCCCACCGTGGTTTCGTGCAATCCCCAACTCACTCCGATGTGAAACTGGCTGCGATACTCTCGCCCATACTCTAATGCCACCAGCAATTGGTCTTCCACGCTCAGTTTGGCTTGTCCGCCCCGGCATCCCCGACGATCTAAAGCGGGACGGACTATTTCAACCATTGCACTGAATGTTTCACGGCTTACTCCACACAAGCGTTTGAACTCAGCACCCGAAAGAGACTCTAACGCCCTATACGCCATGGCTATTCCTCCTTGACTTGATCTTTGCCTGCTTCTCTATCCTTGTCTAACGACACGATCGCTAACTGGCACACTGTTTTACTATTCGTGC
>NZ_JBFPDP010000094.1:0-6537 GCF_040830845.1 Sivoneniella epilithica UHCC 1019 | reverse complement strand
TCGCAGTCTAGGCAATGTAATGATGCAAAATGTTTGTCGTCGATGCTGGTCCGGATCTCAAGGTTGAGCGATCGGCAACTTGGGCAGCGAAGGATTAGACTCACGATGCACCTCCTGATAGCGCGATCGCGGGGGGCGAAATCTTAGCTTTTCCTAACAGAGGGGATGCTATCTCCCTTGCAAAATGGGCTGAGATCTTAGCTTTTCTTAGCAGCCCCCATGCGCTTTTGCGGGTCGAGAAATATTTGTAGTGCCTAACTTTTTGAGCTATATTCATGGTGTTGTAGTGCCTAACTTTGGGCATTAAAAAACGGCTCACTTAAGCGGTGAGTTTGGGTAATTTCAAGCGCTGCTCAGTCCGTGGTCGGCAAACTACCGGAAGCTGAGGAGCGCTTTTGACTGTCCGTGGTCGGCGGATTTAGGAAACAGTCAAAAGCGACTCAGTTGAGCAGAACTTATCGTAACCAGTACGCACGATCCGCCTTGAAAAGACTTTAATGGATCTAGAGAATTTCGTTACCCCCCATTTTTGACCGAACCGTCACATCAAACTGTCACACCCTCAAAAATTCTGACTTCTCTTTTGCCCTCCATGATTGCAACAAAACCTCCAAAGTCGTTTATGTAAACGGCTTTCAAAGAACTATCTGCACGAATTCCTGATTTCAATCCCTGCACAGCACTTAGATAGCTCTTCCAATACTTTTCACGAAAAAACCGTTTTTCTGCTTTCGCGTCATTGTTATCACTAGAAAGATGGCTTCCCATGCGCATCGCTGCTTCGATTAAGTTGAACTGATGAGGATCTGTTTCTGAGTCGAAGGGGTTGATTTTGGCTTTTAACTCTCGAACCATTTCTCTGATGCCAGCTTCAATCTCTCGTTTTGTTCTTCGGTGACCAACGTTATTGAGCGTCCCGTCTGCATACTCTAAAACACAGTATTGCCACCACTGGTCAGCAGTTTTATAGGGAATTGAATCAGATACCTCTAAGGACTCAGCTAAGCTGAGGACTCCATAACAAAGTTCAAGAGTCGCACCTAAAAACATACCCTGAGGCTTAGAAGCCTTAACGTCAGGAGTTTTTAGGAGTTCAAAAAAATCCTTGTATTTTTCTCTATCTGTGATTTTTGCTTGATCTTTTATTACCCAGATCAATGCAGTATTCAAATCTGATTTGCAACCCATACACCAATACTGTTGAGCAACATTTCTAGCCCCAACAATTTTTAGATCGAATAAATCTAAAATGCCGCTGAATAGGTTAATCTGCAAAACACTCACCGGAATTTTGACTTTAAATGATTTTCTCTTGATTCCTTGTGTCATCGCTGGTTTCAAGCCTTACCGCAACCAATAAGCAGATCGCCTTACTTACTTACCAAGTAACTGATTAACCGTCCATTTCAGTTGAGTGAATAAGGTTGATTCAATCACCTCATTCCCTTTGAAAACCACATCGTCATATCGCCCTTCATTCAACTCACATACCGTTACTTGCTCTAGAAGAGGGTCAACAATCCAGTATTCAAGGATTTCTAGCACACTGTACTCGCTGTGTTTTTTTCGATAGTCCTCCGTTTGTGTGGACGGGCTAACCACTTCAGCAACCAAAAAGGGACGAGGATCGTAGAGTTCGATTACCGCTTCCTTGTCTGCCAGCGCCGCCCATTGATCGCTCCAAAGAACAACCACATCAGGAATCCTGCAAGTATCCCAACGTCCTGCACGAGGGGAACGAACCGCGATCGCCATCTTTTGAGCAGTCCATTCCTGCCCTAGTCGAGCAATTTCAGCATCAAAACCACTCTCTAAGAACTTGGCAATTCTGCCATGCTGCCCGGTGCCGATGCTCATTGGAATGAGTTCCCCATTGACCAACTCATAGCGGGTATCAGTGCCATCGTCATAGGCTAGATACTCTTCAAACGTGAATCGTTGTAGTGCAACTGTCATACGCGATCGCTCTCCTTACTTGCCTTTGCTAGTGGCTGGCTTAGGGTCTCGCTGCTCTACCCACTGAGCTATTAACTCCGTCATTACTTCCGAAATCTCTAACTCTTCCATTGTGCAAAAGCCCTTGAATTTAAGGGCTAGTGTTTTCGGGACATAGCCTGATACCTGCTGATATTCAGGGTCTTTTCGCTTACTAGCCGCCATTGAGCGATCCTTACCTCCCTTTGCTAGCTGCCTTTTCCACTTTGTTTAGGTATTCATTTAAAGCCTTCTCTACAACCTCAGACATAGTTATCCCGTCGCGAACCGATTGAAGTTTCAGCCGTGTTTTTAGATCGTCGGGAATGTCTACTTGCAGTCTCATTGCTTCGTTTGTTGCTTCTTCCATAAATACTATCTCACGTTCTAAGAATAGTGATCATTGTTGTAGTAATACTAGCACTACTATTAAAAGTTATGTTAGTATCCATTGCAATGCATAACACGCAATGCAGAGCAAAGGAACGCAATGCAAACCGTAGAAGCCTTAGTAGAACTGACCTTTGAGGACTTGCGACAGGAATTAGAGCGCATTCGCGGCAATATGCCAACCCGTACCCTGTACCACTGGCTAAACCGCTTAGACCTTATTCCCAACTCAGAAGGGCTTTACACCCTAGACGATTTGGAACTGCTCAAACGCCTTCACCGCTTCCTTAAGCGAGTTCCCAATATCAACAAATTCAGACGAATCATTCAACAGGAAATGAATCACTATGCCTCTTGATACCAGCAAATACAAAGCTCAAAAATCCGCTGAACTGCCCAACGCAAACGGCAAAACGAAAACTCAATCTAAAAGCGATTCCCAAGGCGATCGCCCAACGAATCGCCACGCCCAAACAGCCAGCGCCGCCCAACAATCCACCGCCAGCGACAAAGCAACCCTAGCCACTTGCACCCAACAGCAGCTATCGAGCATTCAGCAATCCCTCGATAAGATTGCCAGCGATCGCACCAACGCCATAGAGCAAGTCAGCGATACCCTCGCTTACCTTTACTCGCCTGCCACCTTTCAAGCCGAAGTAATGGCACTGACCGCCCAAAAACTCGGACTCACTCAGGCAGAACCCCACACCATAACCCTCGATGACGATTGCTTTTCACGGTTTGCCGATAGCGTGGAGTATCCCGCGATCGCTGCCTCATCTGCCCTCGGTTGTTTGCCAATGTAAATTTTCTGCACGATTCACCGACTTACCACACAGAAAAAAGGAAAAACCCATGACCGACCCGTGTGTTGAAATTGCCGAATCGCTATTTGAATGCCGCGCTGAAATCCGTTATGTCCTAGCCCATCCACTCACCAGCAAAGTTCTAACCGTTTCTCAAAAAGAACAACTGGAAATCCTGGTTGAACAAATGGAAGGGGTTGAGAGTGCCCTCGATGCCCTGGTTGCAGTTTAGGAGAGATCGCCCCAATGAAACGCCCAAAAATCAAACCGCCCAAAATCGCGCCGCCGCCCTGTGATGGACAACTTCCCCTCTTTGACCGCATGACAAACATCATCATCGAAACCGATTCAGATCCCGACTACGAACGAGCCAAGCAGATATTTTCTGAATTACTCAAAGAGATGTAACGAGAGAGCGATCGCCCGTCCTGAGAAAACAGCGATCGCCCCTTCTAAAAAGTAAACCCTCGAAAAAGGTTCACCTCATGAGGCTACCACTTTTATGTATGGCATTAATCAGTGTGCTTACAGGCTGCAATGGCACCTGCACAAGCGATCGCTGTACTATTTCCTCCCTCACAAGCGGATCGCCCTCATCGCCCTACTCATCTACCCCACCAACCCGCTATCAAGCGATCGCCGCTCAACCGTCATCTGGCGGCTTCAACACTCCTGAACACGCCAAATATAAAGGGGTGAAGTGGGGAGGAAGCGTATCGAATCAGGAGCAAATAAGCCTCCCCCGCGAAAATCAAAGCGCTGCCCCTCTCCCTGCTGTTAGCGGTTTTATCGCCCCCGCCATAGTTCAAAGGGGCTGTACGACGAACGGAGCCGCAGAGTATGACCCCTCAACCAACACGATTCATGTTTGCAAAACTATGGATGCTGATTTTCACAGATTCGCGATCGCCCATGAAACAGGACATGCGGTTGATTGGCAGAGCGATCGCAAATTTCAGCCTGATCTCGAATATTGGGCAGATCAATATGCTGTAAATCGATTGCTCCAGGAAGGCGACTGCGAGGCGATTAGAGCAAAAGCCAGCAGTTCAACCGATATTGAAAACGCTTACACGAAGGGCACCTATTATGCCCGCGAAATGCATTCCGCTCATTGCTAAAAACCCTCACAAGGATTCACCCTATGAAACTACCATTTCGCTACCGCCGTCGCCATCAACCCACCATTATCAAAGCGTTTTTGGGCATGGCTTTAGTTGGTTGCGCTATCGCATCCATCCCAGATACTCAACGCAATTTAGAACGGCTTAGCCAGATTCGAGATAGAGCCGCTGCCATCTCGCAAGAACAAGAACTGCAACGGTTAGACGCTGAAAAAATCGCTGAACTTGCCAAAGTTGCTGATGCTCGGTATGCCGCAGGCTGCAACACCTTTGTAGTGTCCCTTGCCAACACGAGCAAATTCGCCAACATCACGCCCGGTGGGAAAGTAATTAATCCCACGACCGGGGCAAATCTCGCACCGGGTCTAGTGGTCTGCGATGACAAAGGAACCACCGGAATCATGGCGGATGTGGGCAGCGGTGAAACAGGCATTGTGGATGTTGCCACGACCCAAAACTTCACCCTGGTCAAGCAAGCCATGCAACTGCACGGCATCAACCCCCAATCAGGCGATGGACGCATTGGTGGAGCAAATGCCCAAATTAAGCACTAATTTTATTCAGCCTAAATATTTGGAGAATATCTCATGACCCAAACCGCTGCCAAACCTAAACGTAAATTCCGAGTTCGCCTTGGGAAGAATCAACAGGCTGACATTGGCAAGTCAAAGCAGCCAGAGCAAGAAAAAGAAGGATTTAGCCCACTACTGCTCATCGTTTGTGTGCTGTTGATATTATTGCTAGCCCTGGCGATCGCCTGGAACGTCCAGCCCTTTCAAGATTTCATCATCCTGCTCGCGAACCGCATCGATTTCACCAATTTTGCTGAATTCCTGTTTGCCTTGCCCGGTATCGGTGGATTGTTCCAGGAAATCGCCAAATTCTTTGCGGTTATCTTGGGGCTGATGCTCTATGCCATTTTCCAGGGGATAGAAATCGCGCCCTACCTGTACAAGCGCAATCCTAAGCGGATGCGGAAAATCATTGAGCAGTGGTCAACTTGGGCGACGTATCGGCAAAAGAAAGGTGATGGACGGGCTGTAACTAGCCTCAAACGCTCCTACAACAATCATCCCATCAGGACGTACCAAACCCTTTGCAGTACTCGGAATATCGTCTACGTCCTGGAACTCGCGATCTGCTTCATCACCCATCCACCCGTCACCGATGGCAACCTGTTTACCTTCCTGTGGTATTTGGTCACTTTTCAGGTCGGGAAAATTGATTGGATCAACGTTGCCCTTATGTTTTCAGTGCTGTTTTTGGTTGATCGCATCGTGAGGATTGCCCTCTCCCTCTATCCCGAAATCTTCCCCAAAAAAGAGGAAGCCACCCATGCATAACAATTCTCTGGATTGGAACGAAACCGCTGTCAGGCAAGCGATGGATGAATGCGACAATGTGCCCTACCTGATGATTGGCAGTTTGGGGTTAGGCGCTGTTGCCCTGGCGTTCACCAATTATTTTGTTGCGGGTGCCTTGACCTTGGGCGGAGTGGCACTCTCACAAAAGAAGCAGAATAACGCGATCGCCCGTGCTGAGTTTGCGATTAAACACAATGGCTCTGCGGTTGCTGCCAGGGGCAATGAGCTTAAAGAGTACGCTGAATCCTTTGGCACCAATGCCGCTGCGGAGCAGTTACTTCATGCGGCTCAAAGAGGAATCCCCCTGAACCGCGATGGGTGGAATCTGCTAGAGGATTGCTATGGCGACAAGTTGGATGACCTGTTGGAGCAATCCGAAACCCAAGCCGTAGGACATCGCTGGTTCCAACCTGAATGGGTGCCAACCAATAGCGACACTTCCACGCCTCAACCTGCCAGCATTGCTACCCAGCCCCCACCAAACGAACCCACCCCGATCGCGGGATTGATGCACTTCTTTAGGCTGCAAAATACGTTGGTGTGGGGTGGACAGGGCAGCGGCAAGACATCATTCGCTAGGGCGATCGCGGCTGACAAGTTGGCAAACAATCAGAAAATCATCGTGCTAAATCCTCATGGCAGTGCTGGCACCTGGCAGGGCATGAGGTTAATTGGTGCAGGAAAAGATTACAAAGCTGTAGAAGCATTCATGCGAACCTACCTGGCATTAGTTAAAAAGCGCTATCAACTCTTTGAGCAATCAGGGATTAGTGAGGATGATTTTCTAGAGCAACTTTTGAAAGCAGGCCTAGTAGTCTGTCAAGAAAGAATTGATGGATAGAGACGCTTGAGTTTGATGCGGGCATCTTGAGTCGTAAA
>NZ_JBFPDP010000093.1:0-6948 GCF_040830845.1 Sivoneniella epilithica UHCC 1019 | reverse complement strand
TTGCGCTTCAACCTGATTGCAGCGATCATCAACTTTGAGCTTGCGCTCTCTGCTTGATTCATGCAAGAACTCTATTGTCTAACTAACGCAAAGGAATCAATCGGAGGTAAAGCCATGGAAACTCGAAGCCTTAGAACTAAAGTGGGTGAGGATGGGATATTAAAAATTCAGCTTCCTTCTGAAATCGCCAATCAAGAGTTAGATATCGTCATCGTATTTCAAACGACTGAAGGATTTTCCCACTCCTCAAAGACACCCGAAGAGTTAGGGTATTCTGGCAAATTTTTGAATGAGGTGATTGGCAGTTGGGAAGGAGAACCCCTAAAACGCCCAGAGCAACTTCCTTTCGACGAACGAGAGGAAATTCAATGGCATACCTCCTAGATACCAATGCCTGTATCCAAATCTTGAATGCTCCTACATCATTCATCACCCAACGAATGCTTACAATTCCGCGCCGAGATATTTTTTATGCACAATTGTCTATTGTGAGCTTTATTATGGGGCATTTAAAAGTTTGCAAGTTGAACGGAATTTGGCTCATTTGGAAAGCTTGTTTGAGGAGTTTACTACCGTATCTCTAAATATGGATGGTGCTAAACTGGCTGGGAAAATTCGTGCGAGCCTGACTGCAATTGGAACCCCGATCGGTTCTAATGATCTTTTGATTGCATCTGTAGCCATTGCCAACGATCTCACTCTTGTTACCCACAATATCCGCGAGTTTAGCCGTGTTGAGGGCTTAAAGTATGAGGACTGGGAATAGAGAATAGCGAAACTTATTTGTGGGCTGACTATCTGGCTAGACGAGATCGCTGTTGGGTAGAAAAGGGCGATCGCCCTTGAGCTAATCCTGTAGGAGCGATCGCTGTTGGGTAGAAAAGCGCGATCGCAGCGGTTAAAACAAGCGAGAATAGAACCAAATAACGTCGCGGGACACGCCATGAGCCAAAGCTTGTCTGAAAAAGTGCGCTGGACGACTGCCGATCTCGATCTCCTTGCAGCCGATGAATGGAAGCGCTACGAAATCATTGACGGAGAACTCTTTGTGACGAGGGCACCCCACTTTAGGCATCAATCTATTATTCTCAACATCTGTGCAGAACTGCGAGATTGGTCAGACAAGACGCAGTTAGGAGAAGCATTTCCAACTCCTGGCATCATCTTCAGCGATGCTGATAATGTCATTCCAGATGCGATTTGGATCAGTGTTGAACGAATAGAGCGTTTCACAGACGAAGCGGGGCATTTTATCGGCGCACCCGAACTGATCGTCGAAGTGTTGTCTCCGGGCGCTACCAATGAACGACGCGATCGCGAAGCTAAACTCAAGCTCTACTCATCCCAGGGCGTGGAGGAATATTGGATCGTTAACCGAGAACACCAACAGATCGAAGTATACCGCCGCGAGAATGCAGTCCTCAAGCGCACCGCTACTTACAACGCTCAAGACCGCATCACCTCAACAATTCTGCCGGGGTTTGAATGTCTTGTACAACGATTCTTTAGGCAGATTGGTTCAACTAAATAGAAGTTAAATAGGAGCGATCGCCCCTGAACTCATCACGCAGCAGCGATCGAAGAGTTTATACAAGTTTACTAAACATAAATAATTAATCATTTTTAACAAAAGCCCTAACAGCTTTCAAATATCAGTTTTCTCAAAGTTGCATCTTTATAAAGATTTAACCTAAACCTGCAAAAACCTCATTTCTCTACCAGTTTGAGGGTTTTCTTCCTAAGCTTTATTAATTTAATTGAGCAAAACCTCTCTAAAGCAGTTCCAAGATTCCTACCGCAATACAAAAACTTGTTTATACACCCAAAAAATATATTTTAGCTTGATTTTTTAAGTTTGATCCTATTTTTATAAAAAGAAATGCATAAAAAACGTTTGTCAGCGTAGAAAAACCAAAAAACGATATAAAGTGACGTAGGAAGTATTTATTGGCTTATTCTCTTTAATAGCTGCTATTTACGCCTTTACTGTCTTCCCAGCCAGCTTCCTTTAACTGCGAAGTTCGACAATAATGCTTGCAGTGACTTAAGAAACTTGCATCGTGATCAGTGCAACATAGCGCAGACTTTACTACCACCTTTAAGAGAAATTAGGAGACCAACGATATGAAGCTTGCTGTTTATGGAAAAGGTGGAATTGGAAAATCAACAACAAGTTGCAATATCTCTGTAGCACTTGCCAAACGCGGCAAAAAAGTTTTACAGATCGGCTGTGATCCCAAGCACGACAGCACCTTCACCCTAACGGGTTTTCTAATTCCAACCATTATTGATACGCTTCAGGAAAAAGACTATCACTATGAAGATGTTTGGCCAGAAGATGTCATCTACAAAGGATATGGCGGAGTTGACTGTGTAGAAGCAGGTGGACCGCCCGCAGGCGCAGGTTGCGGGGGCTATGTCGTGGGTGAAACGGTCAAGCTGTTGAAGGAACTGAATGCCTTCGATGAATATGATGTCATTTTGTTTGATGTGCTGGGCGATGTGGTTTGCGGCGGTTTTGCTGCCCCGCTCAACTATGCCGATTACTGCATGATTGTGACGGATAATGGCTTTGATGCTCTATTTGCTGCCAATCGGATTGCGGCTTCGGTTCGCGAAAAAGCCCGAACTCACCCATTGCGGCTTGCGGGTCTGATTGGTAACCGAACCTCAAAGCGTGACCTAATTGAGAAATATATTGAAGCGGTGCCCATGCCAGTGCTGGAAGTGTTGCCCTTAATCGAAGATATTCGGGTTTCGCGGGTGAAGGGAAAAACCTTGTTTGAGATGGCTGAAACCGATCCCTCTTTGAACTATGTTTGTGACTATTATCTAAATATTGCCGATCAGATTTTGGCAAGACCTGAAGGAGTAGTGCCAAACGATACGCCCGATCGCGACCTATTCTCGCTGCTGTCTGATTTTTACCTCAATCCGCAGCAACCCAAAGTAAAAACTGAGGAAGAAGTATTGGATCTGATGATGGTCTAATTATCTAAAAAGAGTTTTGAGTTTTGAAGATTAAGTTTCAAGTTGCTCGACAATAATGTGGAACTAAAGCTTCAAGCTCATTAACTCTTGTTTTAAGGTGTCGTGTGAATACTCAGCAGTTTCGTCAAACCATCAAGAAGAAATGGCTCGATTACTACGTTGAAAACCGTGTTTGGATCGCCCGGTTACAGGTTTGGGTTAATTGTGACGGACAACGCCGTCCCTCCTCCAGCTTCATACTGGCAACACTGGCTTCCTTAGAACCACAGCTAAATCAATTGCTCCCTTTGATTGTTGATTTAAGCAGTAATCCGGATCGAATCATCGCGGCTCTTGATCTCAACTTTAATCCAGATGAACAGCTAAAAGCGGCATCTAAGCCAAGTCCAAAAGCTTTGGAAAACGGCAGCGTTAAACAGAAACCAGCCAATGATGCACTCAAATTTCTTCCGGCAGCCTCATTTTATGAAACTGATCTACCCGCAAACCAAGTGTCTCATTTAATATCCAAAATTGATGAATCGTGTGAAGGCGGTCGTTCTGGGCGATCGGTTGAATCCTAAACCCAGAAGCTCTAAGTCGTTCTAAGTCATTCAGTGAATCACTTGCGAATAATTAGAAAGATCGACTAGTGGCTCCCTGAAATATACTCCCTAAAAAACTCTCGGTTTACTGAGAAATCGACTTTTTTAAGTTAAAAACTGACAATTTGTTTTAGAGGATACCGTAATGACCCTTGCCGATACCCAACCCCAAGCGTTGACGTTTGAATGTGAAACAGGGAACTATCACACATTTTGTCCCATTAGCTGCGTCGCTTGGCTATACCAAAAAATTGAAGATAGTTTCTTTCTGGTGATTGGAACAAAAACCTGTGGATATTTTCTGCAAAATGCCATGGGGGTGATGATTTTTGCTGAGCCTCGCTATGCAATGGCAGAACTGGAAGAAGGCGATATTTCTGCTCAATTGAATGATTATGAGGAGCTAAAACGGCTTTGCCTCCAAATTAAGCGCGATCGCAATCCCAGTGTGATTGTCTGGATTGGTACTTGCACCACCGAAATCATCAAGATGGATTTAGAAGGGATGGCTCCTAAACTAGAGTCTGAACTGAGTATTCCAATTGTGGTAGCTCGTGCCAATGGTCTTGATTACGCCTTCACTCAAGGTGAAGACACGGTGCTAGCTGCCATGGTGCATCGCTGCCCCGAAAAAGCAATAGAGACAGAGAAAGAAGAACGAAATGCGATCGCAAAACTGCTGAACTTCGGACGCAAAAAAGAAGACATTGCCACCGACGAAGCTGAATACATTGACCATCCACCCCTTGTCCTATTCGGCTCCCTACCCGATCCAGTCGTCACCCAGCTAACCTTGGAACTGAAAAAGCAAGGCATCAAAGTCTCCGGCTGGCTACCCTCCAAGCGCTACACCGAACTCCCAATCATTCAAGAAGGCTACTACGTAGCAGGCGTAAATCCCTTCCTCTCCCGCACCGCCACCACCTTCATGCGTCGCCGCAAATGCAAACTGATCGGTGCCCCCTTTCCAATCGGTCCCGACGGCACCCGCGCTTGGGTCGAGAAAATTTGCTCTGTTTTCAACATCGAACCCAAAGGTTTGGACGAAAGAGAAGCGCAGATTTGGCACAACCTAGAAGAATACACCAGCCTGATTCGTGGAAAATCCGTCTTTTTCATGGGCGATAACCTCCTAGAAGTTTCCCTCGCCCGATTCCTGATTCGCTGCGGCATGACCTGCCCCGAAATTGGCATCCCATACATGGACAAGCGCTATCAAGCCGCAGAACTTGCCCTATTAGAACAAACTTGCCGGGAAATGAATGTTCCCACACCGACAATTGTAGAAAAACCAGATAACTACAACCAACTGCAACGGATTAAAACACTACAACCCGATTTAGTCATCACAGGGATGGCTCACGCAAATCCGTTAGAAGCTCGTGGTATCAACACAAAATGGTCGGTTGAATTTACCTTTGCTCAAATTCATGGGTTCGCCAATGCACGGGATATCCTAGAACTCGTTACTCGTCCGCTCCGCCGGAACGACTCTCTCAAAAATCTAGGTTGGGACAAACTGGTTAAAGATGAATTTACCTCCTCAGAGATCTAAACAATCTCTATGGTTCTAATCAATCAGAATTTTAAGATATTGCCGCCATTTGCCCATTTATTTGGGCAGTGGTAGCCTGTTTTGGTTTCACAGAAACAGTTGCCAAACCACCTGCCGCCAACATAAAAATTGGGTTGACCATAGCATTTAACACAGAATCAAACATATAAAGCGTGATGCATACCGCCAAAGTAGCAGCCGGAGCCACCATTGGGCGCAACCATAGTTTTGCTGGGTAGCGGACACAAAAACTAATGACGGGCAACAAGATGGACGCGGTTAATGTTGCTAAACCATAGGCACCCTGAAGTCCAAACACAATAATCCACAAGCTATCAGTAATAGAAATATCTTTTCCATACTCATCAAATACTCGGTTCCTGGCAAACCCTCCCCACCCAAACATTACATTTTCACGCGCTCTTGCACCCAATATTTCTTCATTATCAAACCTGAATTTAACTGAGGCGACACGTTCTGCATCAAACGTTTGAGACAAAGTATCAATGACTTGTTTGTTAGGAAAAGTGCCCGTAACTCCCAGATATAGATACCAGCAAATTCCTAAAATAAGTATCCAAAGTAAAATAGCAGTGCGAAACTGCCAGGCGACAAAAAGAATAACCAGCCCTAATAAAAATAGGGTGTAAGCCCCTGTGGATCGGGCAATGATGAAGGTGATTAATAAGAACGATAGCAGCAAGACTATCGGCTGGTTCAATACCCGTTTGACTCCCGTTCGCCAAAATGTAATACCCATTAGGCACGCAGTCATTAACCAAACCCCTAACATCAAACCATGCTCTAAAAATACTTGCGGTCTATATCCTCCGTAGCGAATAGATTGAGAGGCATCCCGCCCTGTATTCAATCCATACACAAGAATATGGAGACTAGAAAAGGTGCGGCTTTCATACCAACAAAAGGGAATATAAATTAATCCGCCGAGGAACAATCCAACTGCCAATTGGCGTAATCCAGCAAAACTATCTAAATAAATACGCCCCAAAAAGTAGGGAACCCCCCACGTTACAATTTGAACTTGCGTAGTTGAAAACCCATCGTAGGCACCCAAATCATTCACAACAGAGCTAATGAATGGACTGGTACACCACAAGACCATAGGAATATCAACCCAACTGAATTTAAATGAACTAATTCGTTTTGGATTAAATATAAATGTTGCTATCAAAATTCCATAACAAGCGGCTGACATTTTCGTATAGGCAGGAATTCCAGGGACTTTAAACATTGCAACAGGCAGAAAGAGCCAAGCAAATATGAAGCTCATAATCATTGACTGTCGGGCTGGATACCGTTTGAAGATATACAACACGGCTGGAATCCAAGAAAACATCATCAATGAAACAAACGCATTACCACCCATAGGTTAAATTAGGCTCGGCTTAGAGGAATCGTTTAAACAAGTAAGAGCGATAAATCTATAAATGTAAAGCTGCTATAGAGCAATTTTGCATTATTTTGCATTATGAAAATGATATCAATGACATTAGGGACATTAGGAAGTATGCCTAAGGCACTAATTTTCATCTATAGGACAGTTTAGACAGCCAGTTTAAAATTAACCTAACTATAGATGAGTAGCGATCGCGCGGGGAAAAGCCAACAAGGACTATGTAAAAAATATAGAAGGCAACAGCTCATCAAAATCGAATTTAACAGACTTAATCAAGAACGTGTATGACATCCCCAAAAACTATTTCTTTGATTAGTTTTTTTTGACTAGTAGTCTGTCAAGAAAGAATTGATGGATAGAGACGCTTGAGTTTGATGCGGGCATCTTGAGTCGTAAATTGC
>NZ_JBFPDP010000092.1:0-6964 GCF_040830845.1 Sivoneniella epilithica UHCC 1019 | reverse complement strand
CATGATTGGTTCAGAGGTAGCTGCCGCTCTATTCTCTCCCATCTATCCACCAAAATAAAGTTGACAGCCTACTAGGCGCGATTCGTAATCCGTTAGCAGGGGTTCCCACGAGAATCCCCCCGGAAATCGCAGGCGTGACTGGGCACTTTTTCGCTTGGGCATCGGCTTTATTTTGGATCGCCGGGGGAACGCCCACAATGGCGTTCGTGTAGAGACGCTCAAATTCTCGCTGATAGTGGGCAGCCACAACCGGATTGTGAATGACCATTACGGTTTCATCGTTGCCGCCGTTAGCCGCTTTGGTCCAGTTGTGTGATCCGGTAATCACCGTTTGCTGGTCTACAATTCCAAACTTGTGATGCAGTAGATCACCGGGCGGCATCCGAGGGACTCCTACAGTTGCGATCGCGGGTTTCCAGGGACGATTATTTGCCTCATAGTTACAATCCTCCGCCAGCGTGATCCCCATCATGTCCAAGGCTTCACTGTAGGATCGGTAAGCAAACCCAGAATCGATCAACGCTTTGATCTCAACTTGGCGCTGACGAGTTGTTTCTAGCAAATCCACCAACTGCTGATCAGAGAAAACAAACAGCGCCATAGAGACCGATTTATTGGCACTACCTACCGTTTGACCAATCAGCCCATTGCTAGTTTGCTGCCACGGAACGGAACGACCACTAGGAGAAAAATGCACCTCAATTTTCGTGTTGCCCACTATGACTGAGCGCACCGGACGGAATGGCTTCTTTACTCCAAACAGGCTGTTGCTCTGCCCTGCCGGACCGTCCCCCCACATCAGGTTGAATTCTTCCGTAAACACAGCCGCCAGCGCCGGACTCTGAATTTTCAGTAGATTATTGGCGTTGCCGCGACTGTGGGGCGACTTAAAGTCTCCATGAACATCACTGATTGTGAAATTGGCAGAGGTGACAATCATCGTTTGACCATCCACCACCATAAATTTATGGTGCATCAAGTTGCTGCCCTTGGAACCATCTGCCGTATCGTCAATCCGGGGCACGTTTGCCCGATCGAGTACAACCAAGGCATCTCGGCTATTGATTTCGTCTGGGCTAAGCTGACCATCCCCGTTTTGGTCAATCAGGCGGCGGTTTTCTTCAAGTCGATCGCGATCGCGTTTCTCCAGTCGATTGAGTTCTTCAGCCGTAAAAGAACTTAACGGGCGCGCATAGGTATTTTCCAAAATCAGCCGCACCCGCACCCCAGCTTTTTGTCGCTCTGCCAACGCTTGAGCAATTCCTGGCAACCGAAATTCTTGAACCGCTACATCCACTGTCGATCGCGCCGAGGAAATGGCATCAATCATGATCTGCTCTAAATTATCCCCATCTCGTGTGATCAGACGATAAGGCTCGGTATAACTGGAAGCCGGTTCATGATTGCTATACACCTGAATCTGCGGATCTTGCGGTAAAGGGCTAGGGCGAAGAATCTGCACTTCCTCCGACTGGCAAGCCGAAAGACTCATCCCCAAAAAAGCGAACCAACAGATAGAGAGATGCCGAATAGAACGAAGATGCACGGCTATAAAAGTATGAAGAACAGATGAAGCAATTATTATTTTTAGGGTGCCCAATCGCCCAAAAAGATTACCAATTGTTTGCAGCATCTCATTGAAAATGGCTGACATAAATCCCCTTGTACGCAAGAATGGTTGAAGCAGCGCGATTCCTGTGGGGATGGTTTCACGAATCGCAGCTATCCTTATTAAGCCTTTTACTTACTTTTTGACCGATGGGATCAACGCGAGCACGGATTGCAATTGACGCGATGGGCGGGGATCATGCCCCTAGTGAAATCGTTGCGGGAGCTTTGAGAGCGCAGGCTGAACTCGGTGTTGAAGTACTTTTGGTCGGTGACCCAAAGCAGATTGCAGCCTCAACGCCCAATGCTTCCAACCTGTCTTCCTTGGAGATTGTTCCAGCCGAGGGCACGATTGAAATGGGGGAGGAACCCCTAGGTGCCCTCCGGCGGAAACCAAAAGCGTCCATCAACGTAGCGATGGAGTTAGTGAAAAAGAACCGAGCCGATGCCGTTGTTTCGGCGGGGCATTCTGGCGCGGCGATGGCAGCCGCACTGCTACGGTTAGGGCGCTTGAAAGGAATCGATCGCCCGGCGATCGGAGCAGTTTTCCCCACCATGATTCAAGGGAAGCCCGTAATCATTTTGGATGTTGGAGCCAACGTAGACTGCCGCCCCAAATTTTTGGAACAGTTTGCCACCATGGGTTCTGTCTATTCCCAATACGTGTTGGGCGTGTCTGCTCCGAAGGTTGGATTGCTCAATATCGGTGAAGAATCGTCCAAAGGAAATGACTTAGCCCTGCGAACTCATCAGCTTTTGCAGGAAAACCAGGCAATTTCCTTTATTGGCAACGCTGAAGGACGCGATGTCCTATCCGGTCATTTTGATGTGATTGTTTGCGATGGATTTGTGGGAAATGTGCTGCTGAAATTTGCGGAAGCCGTGGGCGAAGTGGCGCTGCAAATTCTGCGAGAAGAGCTACCGCAAGGACTGCATGGCAAATTAGGAACTTCTTTGTTAAAGCCAAATCTGAAGCGGATTAAACAGCGCATGGATCATGCAGAACACGGCGGCGGTTTGCTGTTGGGAGTGGATGGCGTGTGTATTATCAGCCATGGCAGTTCGCAGGCTCCATCGATTTTTAACGCGGTGCGGCTAGCGCGAGAAGCGTTTGACAATCGGGTTCTAGAGCGAATTCAGGCGAACTATGATGAAACGAATCAGCTACCAACGGTGAGCAGTTCGCAGGTAGACAGCTAGTTTCAAGTTGGGTTTCAAGTATGGGCTGAATGCCCTATTTCTAGTGATGAGTGGAGCAAAGATTTGAAACAACCAGGGGTCGGAATTGCGCTAACGGGTAGCGGCTCGGCGGTTCCAGCAGGTTTGCTGAATAATGACCAACTCAGCCAAATTGTGGAAACGTCGGATGAATGGATTGCGAGTCGAACTGGCATTCGGAGTCGGCGCTTAGCCTCTTCTACTGAGTCTTTGGCAAGCTTGGCGGCTCAAGCCGGAGAACGGGCGATCGCCATGGCAGGTTTGTCTGCTATGGACATTGATCTAATCGTGCTGGCAACTTCGACTCCCGATGATTTATTTGGCACCGCCTGTTTGGTGCAAGCCGAGCTAGGAGCTAGCCGCGCCGTGGCGTTTGATATTACAGCTGCCTGCTCTGGCTTTGTGTTTGGGCTAGTTACAGCGGCACAGTTTGTGCGAACGGGTGCTTATCAAACTGTGCTGTTGATTGGAGCCGATATTCTCTCGCGCTGGGTGGATTGGGGCGATCGCCGGACTTGTGTGCTGTTTGGCGATGGAGCCGGAGCCGTGGTGATTCAAGCGAATGAGTGCGATCGCCTGTTGGGGTTTGAACTTCGCAGCGATGGCACCCAAAATAAATATCTCAATTTGGCGTATCAACCGCAAGCAAAAGACTTGGCGGATCAAGTGGCGATCGGGCAGGGCACCTTTGCTCCCATCACCATGAACGGACAAGAAGTGTATCGTTTTGCCGTACGCCGGGTGCCGGAAGTGATTGAGAAAGCCCTTTTTCGTGCCGAGATGACGGCTCAGGATGTGGATTGGTTATTGCTCCATCAGGCTAACCAGCGAATTTTAGATGCGGTAGCAAATCGGCTCAACCTGCCACCAGAAAAAGTAATCAGCAATCTAGCAATCTACGGCAACACCTCTGCTGCCTCCATTCCGCTGGCGTTGGATGAAGCCGTGCGAGAGGGTAAAATCAAACCGGGCGATACCCTAGTCACCTCTGGCTTTGGTGCCGGGTTGACGTGGGGAGCCGCCGTTTTTCAATGGGGTCGATAGCATGACGAAAGCTGCATGGGTGTTCCCTGGGCAAGGATCTCAGGCAATTGGGATGGGAAAAGATCTGCTGGAGTTGCCAGAAGCAAAGCCCACTTTGCAACAAGCGGATGACATTTTGGGCTGGTCGATCGCCGAAATTTGCCAAAGCGCCGAGGATAAATTGTCCCGCACGCTGTACACTCAGCCCTGCCTGTATGTGGTGGAATGTGTACTAGCAGACTTGATGAGAGCCAGAGGACATCAGCCAGCATTAGTAGCAGGACATAGCCTGGGTGAATATGTGGCGCTTTATGTGGCGGAAGTGTTTAGCTTTTCAGCCGGATTGCAGCTAGTAAAGCGTCGAGCCGAACTGATGGATAGCGCCTCGGATGGGATAATGGCAGCACTAATTGGGTTCGATCGCGACCAGCTAACCCAACAGATTCAGCAAACGCCCGGAGTCGTGCTGGCAAACGACAACAGCGCGGCGCAAGTGGTGGTTTCGGGAACCGTTAAAGCCGTCGAAACCGTGTTGAACACTGTCAAAGCAAAACGCGCCGTCAAGCTGAATGTTAGCGGTGCCTTTCACTCGCCTCTGATGGCACCAGCGGCAACTGAGTTTCAAACGGTGCTAGATCACGTCACCTTTAGTCCCGCGACCGTGCCCGTTTTGTCCAATGTTGACCCTACTCCTGCCACCGATGCGGCTTTACTCAAACAACGCCTGATTCAACAAATGACTGGCTCCGTTCGTTGGCAAGAAATTTCCTTGCAGCTACCCAAATCAGGGATTGAAACCGCGATCGAGATCGGACCTGGCAAGGTGCTAACTGGTTTAATCAAACGCACCTGTCCCGATTTGGTTTTGAAGAACGTCAGCAGTCTTGCCGAAATTCCTACAGAAGGAGACAGTGAGCTTTGAGTGATGCACTGTAATTTCTCCGGGGTAGAAACTTCTTATGGCTAAAGATCGCGAACCCTTGGTTAGTCTGGCGCTTTATCGTCTGTTTAAGTGGACGATCGTCAGTCCGACGCTACATACCTATTTTCGGGGACGGATTTATGGCGCTGAAAATGTGCCCCAAACTGGCAAGTTGATCGTGGTTAGTAACCATGCCAGCGATTTTGACCCCATGTTTTTGTCGAACGCGGTGCAGCGACCCGTTGCTTACATGGCAAAAGAAGAACTATTTCAGATTCCAGTCCTGAAGCAGGCGATCGCGCTCTATGGTGCCTATCCAGTTAAACGCGGTTCCGCCGATCGCAGCGCTATCCGAGCCGCGATCGCCTCGTTAGACCAAGGCTGGGCAGCCGGAGTATTCATTACAGGCACCCGTACACTAGACGGGCGCGTCACTGATCCCAAACTAGGAGCCGCCCTCATTGCCGCCAAAGTCCAAGCGCCCCTCTTGCCTGTGAGCCTATGGGGAACTCACGCGATCGCCCAAAAAGGATCAGCCATCCCGCGCTCCGTTCCGATCACCATCCGCATCGGCGAAGTCATCCCGCCGCCCTCCTCCAGCGATCGCGAAGAACTGGAAACTGTTACCCAACAATGCGCCAAGGCGATTAACGAACTGTTGGATTTGGGTAGGTAGAGTTCGGAGTTTGGGGCAAGGGATGGGCACTGTGGGGTTTTAAGAATTCAGTTTTGAGTTTTGAGTTTTGAGTTTTGAGCTTTACTCATTCGCCATTCGTCCTTCCCATTTTTCGTCCTCCCCATTTTTCCTGATTTCGTTATCCTAGAGGGGTTACGCGCCAAGAGTAAGGGTCTTCTTCGTTATGACTGATCAACGTGCCCGTATTTGCATTCTGGGTGGAGGCTTTGGAGGTCTCTACACGGCTCTGCGCCTAAGTCAGTTACCCTGGACGAAGTTAGAAAAGCCGGAAATTGTGCTAGTCGATCGCGGCGATCGCTTTTTGTTTTCGCCGCTGCTGTATGAACTGATGACGGGAGAACTGCAAACCTGGGAAATTGCGCCCCCGTTTGCAGAATTGCTGGCAGGTACGGGAGTGCGGTTTCAGCAGGCAACGGTTGCCAATATTGATCTAGAGGCACAGCGAGTTCAGTTTCAAGATGGCACAGATTTGACCTACGATCGCCTTGTGTTGGCGCTGGGTGGAGAAACGCCGCTCAATCAAGCACCCGGCGCTGCCGACTATGCGTTACCCTTCCGCACGGTGGCAGATGCCCATCGCTTAGAAGAACGGCTGCGGATTTTGGAAGAATCGGATGCAGAAAAAATTCGAGTGGCGATTGTCGGGGGCGGCTATTCTGGGGTGGAATTGGCGTGTAAACTAGCAGATCGCTTAGGCGATCGCGGAAGGATGCGTTTGGTGGAAATCTCGGATCAATTGCTGCGAACTTCCCCCGAATTTAATCGCACCAGTGCTGCTCAAGCCTTACAAGATCGCTCGATTTGGCTGGATTTGGAAACGGCGATCGAGGAAATTACGCCCGACACGATTTCGCTTAATTACAAAAATACCGTCGATACCATTCCCGTAGACATTGTGATGTGGACGGTGGGCACTCGTGTTGCAGAAGTGATTAGTGATCTGCCGCTGAAGAAAAGCGATCGCGGCAAGGTCGTTCTAACCAACACGCTGCAAGTCGTTGATCAACCCAATGTGTTCGCCTTAGGTGATTTGGCAGACTGTAAAGATGCCGACGGGCAACAGGTGCCGCCAACTGCACAAGCCGCATTTCAGCAGGCGGATTACTTGGGCTGGAATCTGTGGGCATCGCTGACCGGACGACCCCTGCTGCCTTTCCGCTATCAATATTTGGGTGAGATGATGACCTTGGGCACCGACAACGCCACGTTAACTGGCATGGGCATTAAGCTGGACGGATCACTCGCCGTCGTTGCCCGACGCTTAGCCTATCTCTACCGGATGCCTACCTTGGATCACCAACTTCGGGTTGGACTCAATTGGATCACTCAACCGCTTGTCTCGGCGATCGCCAGTTTTACCGAATAGTCATTGATGATTTTTAATCAGGGCGATCGCTCTAGGACAGGAGCGATCGCCAATAGACCTCTTGCGTGAATAGAGGGAAGTGGCTACAAATAGATCAAGGAGGACTGATGACCTACAAACAACTGAGCCA
>NZ_JBFPDP010000091.1:0-7257 GCF_040830845.1 Sivoneniella epilithica UHCC 1019 | reverse complement strand
CACGCTACGCGAACGAAGGCAGAATAAGTTTGGCAAGGTGTGGGAGCAATCGAAGGTCACGACGCGATTGGTTGTGAGCTATTTCAATCGGATTTGGCAGCACAGTCGTTTCAAGACAACCGCTGCTCAACGAGCAAATTTAGCTGATCGCTGTTGGAGTTGGCACGATATTGCAATTTACCCCACAATTATTTGACGCACAATCCAATCCATTAATTTAATGCACTACCGACAACTTTACAGACCTGAAGTATCACAACTTTTGTCACGAACCGTTTCAACCTCCCAATTTATCAGCTTAAGAGAAATTTTCTGCATGATCAGTTTATTTGCCACGCATAATTCTGTATGATAAGAATGTAAACCATGCAGAATTTCATGATTAGCTCATTCCTAGAAGCAGAGCGAGGACGACTGCTTACTCTCATTGTTCAGATTCGAGGGGGTGGAGCCGTTGCTCCTGCTTACTGCTGGCTAACAGAAACCAGTTCAACCAAAGGAGCTAAGACATATACCTATGCCGTGTTGGTCACCCAAAAGTCCGATCGCAAGCCAAAGAGTCAATCGCTTGGCAGACCTGGCAGTCAGAAGCATCGACACTGGAAAGACGCAATTGCTCGTAGGGAAGCGATCGCTGAACTTGAGCAGCAATTATCAATGCTTCAAGCATTGATGGAAAGGCAGATAAAAAACAGTAGTCTTTTCAACCACTAGTTGCTAATACAGATAGGATGGCAGTATTGATCCTGGGGCTGAATATTACGTTTTCCTGTTTCAACCATTTTGACCCAACTTAAACTGCGCCCAATTTGGTCAGCCAAGTATGCCTGACTCCATCCCTTTGTTATCCGCAACTGCTTCAGTTGTTCTCCTGATTGAATTTCTTTGGGTAGTTTCGGGGGTGTTATTGCCATACCACCCTGAGATGTTTTAGCAGTGCTTATAGTAGGCAGCCTTGTTTCTGTTCGATGCCGAGCTTCTTCAAGAGCATCCAATCTATCTGAAATTGCTTTGGGGGTTGCACATACAAACGACCATTGAGAAATAGTGCAAAGCTACCCCTTTCTCTGCGTGTACGGTCCGTCAAACGAGTTCCGGTTGGAGCTAAGGCATCTTTTGCCCAAAACTCAAGTGCAGTATCAGGATCATCCGGAATTTCATTAAACAAACTTGGTTTTCCTGAAAGCGACCCATCTTCATTGACTTCTGCCTCTACCTCTTCCCACTAACACAGTCGCACGATCGCCTAACTGGGGTGTTGGAGGAGATGAAAGAGGAATTAGAGAAGCATCACGACGAATATGCAATCGGATCGAAACATAATAACAGACACCCTCAATATAGAAAAAATTGCTCAATTCGTTAACTTGAACTAGAAGGGGGAAACTGCAATTTTTGAAAGACATCGGTAGGAATTGTGCGCTTAATCTCGGCAACTACTTCAGAGTCATCCCCAAAGGCTTCTATCCGTCCCTGCACTTCAAGAAGAGTTGCCTCCGTTAACCAGGGATCTATACCAGAAGCAGGGCTACGAGTTGGATCACCCGTAGGAGACTCGATCTTAAGCCCTACGGGTGATCCAGCCTCACAAGCCATAGCGGATCGCTGCCGCTGTAATACCTCCCGTTTTGTCTGCCGTCGTTGCAAAATTGACCACACTCGTTCCCAATGGGGTATGTCCAAGCTATACACCCGCAGTTTCTCTCCTTCATAGCCAGGATGGGAACGTGACCAGTTCATCGTTAGTTTGATGCCTAACTGGGACAATAGCTGGTGGATAATCTGGGTGTCGCTCATGACATTGGTAATGCTGTAATGCAGAGCGACTTTAATTGGTTGAGTTAGCCCTCTGGCACGATCTGCATAGGGTTTGAGTTCGTACTTACACCATTGCCATCCTGATCGAATTTTGGCAATCAGTTCATCTAAGCCAATTTTTGAGCGGAGCCAGCGCCGGAGTTCTGAGCCAGAAATGTCCCAAGGGCAATATCCCTGGTTCCAGGTTGCCTGTTTCTCTAATGCCCTTGCGGTGCGATCGCTCGCTACCCCCTCAAACAGTTGCACTTCTAAATTCAGCAACTCCCCGCGTCGTCTGCCCTCGTTATCCCACACTACGTCTTTCAAGGTGAGGCTATCCAAGCAATAAAACTCTTTGAAGTAGAATTTGGCAACTGCTAACGATTCTTCCCGACCCAATCCCTCTTTCTGCTCTAGTAGAAGAATTTCGCTATACGTTAAGTCCTCTGCTCCTAACATTGCCTGTGCATCTACTTCCTGCTGTTCCTGTTTGGCAATCAGCAGCAGGTTTCGTATTGCAGGGTTGCTCTCGCGGTTTTCAATGGTAACTGAATTCCCTTCAAACTGAAGCCGAATCAACAGTGCATCTCGCAAGTTGTGCATTGCGAAGTTCTGTTCGGCAGCAATGCGACAGAACAGGTTCATGTGGGGGTCACTTTGCCAGTCATAGCGGCTGATTTCTCCGGTGACATCTTCTTTTAAGCTGGAGCGAATGAGTTGAATTGTGGCGATCGCCCGTTGCTGAAGATGATTTTTTAGCTCTAAAACATTCGTGGAACGGCTCACCTTTGAGAAGTTACTGCCGCGTTGGGCACACCAGACAACCCGATGCACAGGTTCTCGAACTCTGCTCAAGGCTTGTGCCATGTCAGCATCCGTGCTGGAAGTCCCCATGAAAACGCCATAGACTTTTTGAATAATGCCTTGAACCTCAATACTGACTCCAGTTGCCACTGAGGGGGAACAGATAATGATGTCATACTCACTTCGCTGTAGAACGGCATCGGGAGTTTGGATAAACTCTCGTTCGCAGTCTCCCCCACTGGTTTCGGAGTTTATTAATAATAAGCGCTTGTCAGGTGTTTCCTTTGCCAGCAATCGGGCGATCGCCTTACTGGTTCCCTTGCTATCCGTCGCAATGAACACCACTTTCCCTACTGGCAGTTCTTGAACCTCCGTCAGTAGCTCTCCAGTAATGACTGTTCGATCTGGGGATTGAATAAACTGGACTGGGTAGCCTGCGGATTGGTAGCCGTTGCGGATCAGGAAGATGGAGGTGTCATCGCCTCTCAGTTCCTTCAGATAGTGCAAGGTTGCGTTATCGAGATCCGCATCAGCGACTATCACGCGACGGGCAAGCCGGATCAGTTCACGCAATCGGGATAACAGGGCTGGGCGTTTGCCATCACGGGCACAGGTGGAACTGGTCAGCAGGTGCCGGAGAACCTGGACGACTTCATCGAGGATCAGGTCACAGTCACTAAATTTGCTGGGATCAATACTCAGCAAGGAGTCTACACATAGCCCGACCCGCAGGGTGTAACCGGCTCCATTGATAAATTCGCCCTTGACCTTATCCAGATCACCTTTATAATCTAATCCCAATCGAGAGGACAGGTTTCGCATTAGGGCAATGCGATGTCCTCCCGCGATCGCTTTCTCAGCATCCTTTACCAAGGCATGAATTTGTTTAGTCTTCCCGGTTCCCTTTGCACTCTCGATCGCTACAATACCTCGCTCTGGTAGGTTCTCAAGCATTAAGCTGGATAGGTCTGCCGTCACCACCTTTACGGAAGCAGGATAGGTTAGGCGATTTTCCAGTCGTTGCCAGATCATCCAGTGTTGCAGAGGAAGTGCCTGAGCATAAGCAGTTTCCCAAAGTTCAACTCCACCTTGCACGATTAAATCATCGACCCCTTTTCCCTGAGGAGCTTTCCACGTCGCCACACTCACAGGGCAACCTGCTTGTCGCAACAATCTTCCAAATCGATACAGGGCAGCAGAGACTCGCCGTTTAGTTGCTTCTTTTTCATCTTGGTCAAATGCGAGAATAAACCGCCGACCATTTGCCGCAAATCGGGCTGCATCAAGAATTAGTCGTCGTGTTCCGTCCAGTAGTTTTTGATAGCTGCCATTGACCCCATAGAAAGCTAAAGGAACAAACCCCTGACTGAGCAGTGCCAAAGCTTTTTTGCCGCCTTCAGTGGGCACGATTGGAATTTCGGGATGAGATTCCAACCAATCCCAGAAGGAGCCAAATAGGGGAACATCAACACTGTATCGACGACTAATAAGCTGTCGAATTTCAGGTGGAATGGCAGGTAGATAGGCACGAGAGCCATTGCCAACAGGAGTTTCGTACTTTTGAAACTTGCCCTTCTTCGTATCTTGTCGGGGATGACTCAGCTTCGCCTGCCAGCAAGAACCATCTTCGTTCAGTAGCAAGATGGCATACAGGGTGGAACGTGCTTGATAGCCAAAACGAGTCACGTTCCAATTCAGGGCTTCATGAATGGGATAGGCAACATCGCTACCAGAGAGAGTTTCAGTATCGCTAACAATACGAGTAGCACTCCGATAGAGAGCATCGGCGATCGCGCTGCCCTCAATAAACTCTCGCTCAAAATGTAGGGCAAAGTCTATATCAGAAAGGTTTGACTTACCAATCTGAGCAGCATAAGTTTCTGCCCTGGGCGATCGCATTAAAACTGGCTTTTTAGCAGAAGTAAACACATTAGCCTCCCTAAACTTAAAAAACAAAGGGAGAAATAGCCATGCAGCAGCTAAAGGTGTTCACAAAAACATTGCAACATTCCAGAAACACCACTAAAATTGAGCACGATGAAAGAGACCATGCCCCGCAAAAGCATAATCTTTACTACATGGCTATCCCTGTAATCATCAAATGGATTCTTAACTTGGTGCTTGGTTGGCGTGCAAGTTAGAGTCCGCAATTATTCTTATTTTTGATGTCCTCTGCTCCCTAAGAAGTAATTCATAGGGGGCAGATTTTTTTACTCTTCCTCCTCTTACGGTTGTAAGCCAACAAAAAGCCAGCAGTTTTCTGTTTCTAAGAATCAAGAACAGAAGAACTAATTTGATCCGACTGAAACACATTAAACACCGAAAAACACCAAACAAGACATGTGCAAATCGAGACTGAGTAGAGACTACGCGGGAGTTACAGGCAGACTTATACGCCGAAGTTACAGGTAAAAACATACGCCGGAGTTACAGGCAAACTCCACTTTATACGCGGGAGTTACAGGTCAAAAACATACGTCGGAGTTACAGGTCATCAATTTAACTTGAGATAAATCAAGCACTAAGAAGAATATCTTTTATATCTATACGCGGGAGTTACAGGTCAAAAACATACGCCGGAGTTACAGGCAAGCTTCACTTTATACGCGGGAGTTACAGGTCAAAAACATACGCCGGAGTTACAGGCAGTAGAGTCAAAAACATACGCCGGAGTTACAGGTATCTCCATTGATCCAATCTACCAATAGTGTTTGAAGATCACTTTTGGGGACGCAACGCTAGATGTATGTAATTGACAAGTTGTAGGAAGAAGTGACTCAAGACCAAGATCGCTGCTAAGATCTGCTCACGTTTGAGGCTAGAGTACCGTGAGTAAAAGTGATGAGTTAACTTTTCCAGTTGATGGGCAACTTCTGATGGTTCTGCCCAGAGCAGGTGCTTCAATTCACAACCCAGACGTTCAACTTCCAATTCTGCGCTCTGATCCTGATGGTTATTATCTGGAGATGCGAGTTGAGGCGAATACTTTTGACCCGACTGAAGTGGCTGTGACCCGTCGGATGCCGCTCGAAAATCTTTCAACGGATGAATGGGAGGAATTAAAAGCGCAATATGCCAAGTTGGACTTTAGAGACTGTGTTGACCAGGGGATAAGTAAAGGGCTAGAGAAAATTCATGACCGGAAGATTCAGCGTCTGTTTATGGCGTTGTTGACTTTCTTAAATCCCCGACAGGTCTCCATCGTTCTCTATCTTTATAAACAAGCTGCTCAACAAAGAACAGGAGCAACGGTTTCATTTCGCTCCAATGACTTGCTTGAAAGCCTCGGCTATACCCGTACTAAAGATGGAGGCTTTGCTTCTAAACTGCGATCGCAACTCAATCGAGATCTAGTTGCCCTGCATCGAACGGAGTTAGTCTTTGCTCAATCGCTTCGCAAAGGAAACAATGTGGGTGCCAAAGTCACGATTAAGAGTATTTTACGAATCAAGGATTTTGAGATTGATAATGTGCCACGAGATTTTGATTTGGCGAAAGCGGCTGATTATACCTATGAACTCGCGGATGCTTACACTGTATCCTTAGAATTCTTCGATGGTCCTGGTCGTACAGGAGATTATGTGCTGCTTGCAAATGATATTGACATTACTCAAAAACTGGGCGGCAATACAAAAAATGACTACAAAACTAAGTTGTTAGTTTATCTTGCAAGTCGGATGAAGTGGGATACACCCCAAGATGGACAATATTTGGTGATCTCTAAGCAGTATCTATTCAAGAACCTCGACTTATTAGGAAGTAATTCATCGCGTAACAATCAAATCTTTTGGCGCACTGTGGATGAACTTAAACAGGAAGGTTATATTTTAGGTGCACAGGAGCTACCTGGCAAGAAAAAAGCTGTCAACATCCAATTTCAAGTTAACTTTGAGAAATTGCGATCGCACCAGTAAGCTGATGACTTACTGACAGCTTTTAAGCCGTTCTTGGGTAGTTCTAAAGATGTAAGGATAGGAAAGACGAAGTTACCTCAATGCATCTATGGCGATTGCTCTGCCTGCCTGTCATTAACTTATGTCGTCAAGAATGGCAAAATCCATAAAGTGCCGTGATTCCGGCAGACAGTTTGTGGAAAACTCCCAGAACAAAAGCATTGATCAGGTAACCAAAAGCTTAATCGATAAACTGCTACTACAGAAGATTCCCTTAGCTGGGATTGCTAGAGTGTTTGGGGTTTCAGAACCTTGGCTCCAGAGCTACGTCAATAATGAGAAATATCAAAACGTGCCACGTCAAGTGAATGTACGAGCTAAAAAAAGGGGCGTTTAACCATTCAGTGTGATGATATATGGTCGTTTGTGAGCAACAAAGGTAACAAGCAGTGGATTTGCCTGGCACTGGACGTGGAGACCCGATAAATTGTTGGAGTGCATATCGGCGACCGCAGTCAAGATGGTGCCCAAGGTTTATGGGACAGTTTGCCAGTAGTCTATCGGCAGTGTGCAGTCTCCTATACTAATTTTTGGTCTGCTTATAACGAGGTCTTCCCCGGTAGGTGGCATCGTAGTGTTAGTAAGGACAATGGCAAAACCAGCTATATTGAGCGGTTTAATTGCACCAGGAGTTACGCAGTTGAGAAAAAAGGGTAGGTGCGGTAAAACCAAAGGATGAATCCACCCAAGGTCAACGAGTACG
>NZ_JBFPDP010000090.1:0-7296 GCF_040830845.1 Sivoneniella epilithica UHCC 1019 | reverse complement strand
GATTGGTTCAGAGGTAGCTGCCGCTCTATTCTCTCCCATCTATCCACCAAAATAAAGTTGACAGCCTACTAGGCGCGTGATGCCAATTTGACCACAGCAGGGTCATTGGGTAGCACCTACAGCGCGTTGGCACAACTATCCTTCAAACCTGTAACGAACGTTGAGTTTGGACTCACCTATCTTCGCAACTATTCACCGTCGGGCAATCTTTTGTACCACACTGGCAGCACCTTCGCCAATATTCATTTCGGCATGGGAGTTCCCTTGACTTCTGATTCTTTTGGTCTGGCAGCCTTGTGGAACTTGATTCCGCGCTTTGCTATGAGTGGTTGGTTTGGCTATACTCAGGTCGATCTCGCCGATGCTCGATCGCAGCAAGCAGAGATCATCAACTATGCCATTAATTTCGCCTTCCCTGATTTGTTCACCAAAGGGGGCGATCAGTGGAATTGGGTTTGGGATGCCGTCTAAAGTGATTCGCAATGCGAGCGCTGCTCACGTTGATCCAGGAACTGGTTTTCACTTTGAAGCGTTTTACCATGTTATGGAGAAGTCGTTGTTATGGAGAAGTTGTTGGTATGGGAGAAGGGGTACTAGTTGGGTCAGTGGTTGGTACAGGAGACGTAGTTGTGTCAGGTGTGGGAGCTACAGGAGTTGTGGTTGGTTCGCAAGCTCCTAAGACGATCGCAAATCCCAAAACTGTGATTAATGTAATGAAAGAACGAGTCATGATAGATTCTCCAATGAATAATGATTTGTCTTAATTCAGATTGAACATCAAATGCACTGAACTACAGTTCTCCTGGCAGGCGGCGAGTTCTTCGATGTCCAGATTGTGGTGTCCACAAAGCGGTAATGCTACCTAAGAAATGCAAAACTTGATCAGCCGCGCGATCGAACCCTGTTTCTGTCTGGCGGTTTTGCAATCCCCGTAAACCATGTAAATCGAGAAAGCTAAACCCAACTTTCGAGAAAAACGGCAACACACAAAACAACAACGTGTCAATGTCTTGATTCACCCATCTAAAGCCAGAAGGACCAATGATCCAGGCGATCGGATAACAGATCCATAGCACCGTAAAATAGGTCAGTAGCTTGTTATAGAGCGCAGCCAGTTCGTCCCCTTGGCTCCTTGCCTTCGCCCGTAGTGGCACCCAGATTCCCCATAGAACGACTAAAAACGCTACCACGCCGCAAATGTACCAGAGGTATCTTACCCAGTCCCGCTCCGAGAGATCGGCAATTAAACCCGTAGTAATCACCACCACCTGGGTACTGAGCAGAAAGCCCAGCAGCGTCCAATCCTTTTTGATAAACTGCATCGCTGTCCAGGACAGTGCCAGTAGCAGTAGCGGTGTGGTCACAATCCAATCGACATATCGGGCATAGTGGGCAACTTGTCCAGCGGCTTCAGTTTTGCCCTGATCAAGCGCCATCGCCATGTATGCTAGCCCTGACCAAATTGGAATAAAAATCGCCACCAAATATTCATACTGGGGAACGCCTTTGGGATTACGGCTAAGTGACCAAAAGTGCAACGCTCCGATCGCCATCCCTGCTACATACACCCAATGTAAAATCGACTGCCAATCCATAGCGATACCCTCTCCATTCAGGTTTCATTTCCCACAATCAGGGACAAATGTGACAGGAAAGTGACATTCCCGCAAAATGGGTAGAAAGTTAGGGGGCAAGGACAATGGTTGAGCATCAAAAAGTTGATCGGCAGCGAGAACACCAAGCCAATGAACGCACCTTCTTAGCTTGGTTGCGAACTTCCTTGGCGTTGATTGGATTTGGATTTGCGATCGCTCGGTTTAGCCTGTTTCTGCGGCAATTGCAAACAGCCGTCACTCAACAGGAAGTTCCGTCGCGATCTATATTTAATTCTGAAAATTTGGGGGTCAGCCTGGTTATTTTTGGAATTACTACCATTGCCCTGGCGGCATGGCGCTATAACCAAGTGTTTCAGCAGATTGAGCAGGGTAATTATCGCCCAAATCGTCTCTTGATCTGGACCTTAACTGGAATAGTGATGATTCTGGGAATATTCAGTGTTCCATTGGTTCTTTGGCGCGATCGTATAGACAATTTACCCACTCTCCCTGCCAAAAAACAGCCTTAAATTGTCAAGTCTTCACACGGCTTTTAGCTCAAAGATTTTTTCTAGCACTTCCTCCACTACTTTGTCAGGTGTGGAAGCTCCGGAGGTGATGCCGATCGCGATCGCGCCAGTGGGCAACCAATTTTCAGCCACTTCCAAATCGCGGTGTAGCGGCTTATGTTCTACTTGGTTTCCTGCACTAATCCGGCTAGCGCTATCGATGTGATAGGACGGAATGCCTCGCTCAACGGCGATTTCTTGCAGGTGAGTAGTATTGGAGGAGTTATAGCCGCCAATGACGACCATTAAATCCAACTTGTCTTCTACTAAGCCCAACATGGCATCTTGGCGCTCTTGGGTGGCATCGCAAATCGTGTTAAAGCTGAGGAAGTGATTGTTTAGCTGATCGGGACCATACTTTCGCATCATCGTATGCTCTAGTAATTTGCCGATTTGCTCGGTTTCACCCTTCAGCATGGTGGTTTGGTTGGCAACCCCAACGCGCTCTAGGTCGCGATCGGGATCAAATCCGACCGAATGCGATCGCCGGAATTTAGCCAAAAACTCAGCAGAATCGCCACCATTGAGAATGTAGTTCGCCACATATTCTGCTTCTTGCAGGTTCAGCACAATTAAGTAAGTGCCTGCAAAAGAACTGGTTGCCACAGTCTCTTCATGATTATATTTGCCGTGAATAATTGAGGTGTGGTTTGCTTTCTTATGTTTTTCCACCGTATTCCACACTTTAGAGACCCAAGGACAGGTCGTGTCTACAATCGTGCAGCCCTTTTGATTCAAAAGCTGCATTTCTTGAACACTGGCTCCAAAGGCAGGCAAAATGACCACATCGCCGCTGTCTACTACGGAAAATTTCTTTTCTCCATTGACCACCTCAATAAAATGCACATCCATATCGCGCAATCGCTGGTTTACAGAAGGATTGTGGATAATTTCGTTGGTGATCCAAATGCGCTGGGTCGGAAAGTGAGTCCGGGTTTCATATGCCATTGCTACGGCGCGCTCAACTCCCCAGCAAAATCCAAAGGCTTCTGCCAAATGAATGGTCACCTCGCCTCGCTGGAGTTTGTAGCCGTTATCCCGGATGTGCTGAATTAAGTTGCTTTGATACTCGCTCTCCATTTGCCCAGATACTTCGGCTTCATGCCCAAAGCCCTTGCGGTGATAATTGTCAGAACTGTTGAGCGATCGCTTAAACGCCTTAGTATCCATTCAACCCTTGCCCTCACGGTGATTCATTCTTAGCTTTAATTTTCCCTTATCTTAGCCCCGTGTGAGCTTGATACTCAAAATCTATTAGTGGCAGACCCATCATTGAAACTGTAAATTCTTCAAAAGAATTTCGTTATAATTTCTCGCAAATAGCGCTTAAGATCAACACTGCATGGCTCTTATAATCTTGTACGTCTAGCTTTCCCCTAGGTGTATTTTTGTTTGGTTTATATTTTGTATTTCGATTTTTCTGTGTTTTGATTTGTTTTGAATTTGATTTGTTTTGAATTTGAGGATGACTATTTATAATATCGACTTATATCAACAATTTGTTATAGCAGCTATGGATAGTAGTTTTATATAAATATTTTTTATAAATAGTTTTGTGTAAATATTTTGATAAGTCGTTAGCCATCCCTTGCTCATGCACTCTGAGATCTCTAGTTTGCCGGATCAACCCACGATTTTAGGATTTGATCCCGGACGTTTGAAGTGCGGTATTGCAGTGATGGGGGTTGACCGAATTATAAAATATCATCAGGTGGTTAGCTCAACAGATGCGATCGCCGAAATTGGAATGCTGCGCCAATCGTTTCCAGTTTCTTTATTGGTGATGGGCAACCAAACTTCCTCCAAAGAGTGGAAGGTAAAGCTTTTAGATGCCTTCAGCGATCCTCTGCGAATTGTCATGGTTGATGAACGGAACAGTACCCTAGAAGCGCGCGATCGCTACTGGCAAATGTATCCCCCAAAAGGATTTCTGAGTCTAGTTCCCCAATCCTTACGCAGCATTCCGCGCCCTGTGGATGATATCGTAGCCATCCTATTGATTGAGCGATACTTAGAACGACTCGTGGGATAGTTGCGGATAACTGCCAGCGTCAATTTTATATCGAAAGATTGATATTTGAAAAAACTCGATCAGCATAATTGCCAGATCTTATATGCTAATTTTTGAGCAGTTTGTCTGAGAGCATCCCATTTTGGGAAAAGGGAGCCGACTTAAAGTTCCTCTCCCGCTCTAGGAGAGAGATTTAGGGTGAGGGCTGTAAATGTGGGATGCACCCATTTTTCTGACGATTTTTCTGGCGATCGCCAATGACTCAAATAGTTCCGCTACAATGCTAAGACTCTTTAGCTCCCTTGTCTAATGATTTAATTATAGTATTTCAAGCTTTTCGGAGCTTCCACAAGATTTTTTGAAGATCATCAAGAAAAAATGACACACCGCAAACGAGCGCTCATCACAGGCATCACAGGTCAAGATGGATCGTATCTCAGCGAATTTCTATTAGAGAAAGGATACGAAGTTCATGGGATTATCCGACGCACCTCCACCTTTAACACGGATCGGATTGATCACATTTATGAAGATCCTCACACCTTAAATGCCAAACTATTTTTGCATTATGGCGACCTCACCGATGCCACAACCCTCCGGCGAGTTTTAGAAGAAGTTCAACCCACAGAAGTTTACAACCTAGGGGCACAATCTCACGTTCGGGTAAGCTTTGACTCGCCCGCCTACACCGTTGATTCGGTTGCTATGGGCACCCTACATCTGTTGGAAGCCATTCGAGACTATCAACATCGAACCGACATCCAGATCCGATTTTATCAAGCGGGTTCATCTGAAATGTTTGGAAAAGTCCAAGAGATCCCTCAAACTGAAACGACTCCCTTTTATCCTCGCAGTCCCTACGCCTGTGCCAAAGTCTATGCTCACTGGCAAACCATCAACTATCGAGAAGCTTACAATCTGTTTGCCTGTAATGGCATTTTGTTTAATCACGAGTCGCCTCGACGTGGAGAAACGTTTGTCACTCGCAAAATTACGCGAGCGCTAGCCCGGATTGTGGCAGGGCAACAAAAAAAGCTCTATTTGGGTAATTTAGACACCAAGCGAGACTGGGGATACGCCAAGGATTATGTCAAGGCAATGTGGCTAATGCTCCAGCAGGATGCCCCCGATGACTATGTGGTGGCAACGGGTGAAACTCACTCAGTCAAGGAGTTTTTAGAGATTGCTTTTGGCTATGTGAATTTAGATTGGCATGAGTATGTGGCATTTGATGAACGATATCTCCGCCCTGCCGAAGTGGATTTGCTAATTGGAGATGCAAGTAAGGCAAAACAACTGCTAGACTGGCAACCTTCGGTGAGCTTTGAAACGTTGGTTCACTTAATGGTAGAGGCTGATTTGAAAGGATTAGGATTAATTCCGTTGAATGGTCACACGGTTCAACTGGTAACCGACACAGCGACCGTTCGTCATACAATGCCTATGTGATTAGCAGGATGGCAAGACTAGACAGGAAGAATCAGTTGAGGAAATTTTAGCAATGATGGCAGCATTTGATCTTCAAGACAAGCGGATCTTGGTGACGGGGGGGATGGGATTTCTAGGATATCAAGTCGTTGAACAACTCCATAAAGTTGGTGTTGATATCAATAAGATTACAATTCCGCGATCGCAGGATTGTGACCTGCGGATCATGGAAAACTGTCAGCGTGCAGTTGAACAACAGGATGTGGTGGTTCACCTGGCTGCCCATGTCGGTGGAATTGGCTTAAACCGTGAGAAGCCAGCCGAATTGTTCTATGACAACTTGATCATGGGCACCCAGTTAATTCATGCGGCTTATCAGGCAGGGGTACAAAAATTTGTCTGCGTTGGCACTATTTGCGCTTACCCAAAGTTTACGCCCGTGCCATTTCAAGAGGAAAAACTTTGGGATGGCTATCCTGAAGAAACAAACGCTCCCTATGGCATTGCCAAGAAAGCCTTGCTGGTTCAGCTTCAGGCTTATCGTCAACAGTATGGATTTGATGGCATTTATCTGTTGCCAGTGAATCTCTATGGACCCAAAGATAATTTTGATCCAAGCAGTTCTCATGTGATTCCAGCGCTGATCCGGAAGGTGCATGAAGCCCAACAACGGGGAGATCAGCAAATTTCGGTGTGGGGAGATGGCACTCCCACCCGCGAATTTCTCTATTCTGAGGATGCTGCGCGGGGAATTGTCATGGGCACTCAGTTCTACAGCGATCCGGAGCCTGTCAATCTGGGGACTGGCTCTGAAATTTCGATTAAGGATTTAATTAGTCTCATTTGTGAACTGATGGAATTTGATGGAAAAGTTGTCTGGGAAATAGACCAGCCCAATGGACAACCCCGCCGCTGTTTAGACACATCACGATCGCAGGAAGCGTTTGGCTTTATGGCTCAAGTTGAATTTCGGCAGGGCATGGCAAGAACGATTGAATGGTATCGGAACCAAGCAGATTGATGCTCTGAGGCAACATTGCGATCGCCACTGCCTTCTTTAGCGAACAAATCGCGATTAAGTTGAAAGCAGTTCAAATAACCCATCATCTAACTCATACCCAAACATTTGTGCCATTGCCTTTAAACTAGAGCGCCCTTCTATTCCTTGGGTTTTCATCCAACGGGTTAGGACAAATATTTTATGCATTACAAAGATTTCTAAGGCTTCTGGATTATATTGAATGCCATTTTTAGGATGAAATTGATGGGGGACAAGCATCGCTGCATAGCGCGCCAGTTCTCCAGCTTTCCAATCAAGCAGATAAGGAAGCCAGGGATAAAGCGAGTCCAACCGGACAAACCATAGGCGAATTTCAGGGATTTCAGAGAGTTCGCGAGGATCTTGAGGATCGCGAGGAAAGGTGATTTGAAACGAAAGCTGCTGCTCATAGGTAGAAAGAGACCCTATTTCAAGCAATGGATCAAGTATGGATTGAGCCTCACTGAGATCGAGTGTATTAATTTGGTTCACGCTGAGAGTAATCACAATAGACATAAATAGCAGTTATCCAGAAGGTCTTTTTATTTTCCTCTGAATTCAGCATTCAGGCAGTATGTAATACCGTTTTGAGTTTTGAGTTTTGAGTTTTGAGTTTTGAGTTTTGAGTTTTGAGTTTTGAGTTTTGAGTTTTGA
>NZ_JBFPDP010000089.1:0-7754 GCF_040830845.1 Sivoneniella epilithica UHCC 1019 | reverse complement strand
GCTCGTCGAGTTCTCCTATCTCTGGAGTCGTTTCTGGGTCGTAAGCATCTGGTAACCGTTCTCCCACTTGCTTCACCTAGTGAATCACAGTCGTGTGATGGACTCCTGTGACGCGCTCAATCCCTCTAAACCCCATGCCGTTGACGTACATTTTAAGCAGGTCGCTTTAATTTCATTGGAGTACCCTTTGGGGGCTGTATAGACATCAATAAACTGGCGATGACAATCGACACCGATGTGATTTTGCTTACCTCGCATCTTACTGTTCTTACGGATATGACTAGAATCACACTCAGGACATTGCATTAGGTTTAGCCTCAATTCATGGCTCCATTATGCAACGCCGACATCATGATTGCTGTATGGAACGACTTCATTCAGAATCCAAAGCATTTCTGAACCAGAAGAGTCTGTGCGGGGCTACAAAGTTCAGATAGCATAGGAAGATTACAATTTTTGAGAGTTTTGCTGTGACTGTTCGCGTTCGTATTGCTCCAAGCCCCACCGGTAGTCTTCACATTGGCACGGCTCGAACTGCCGTCTTCAACTGGTTGTTTGCGCGTCATCACGGCGGCACCTTTGTCTTGCGGATTGAAGACACCGATCTGGAGCGCTCCAAGCCGGAGTTTACCGAAAACATCATGGCAGGCTTGCAGTGGTTAGGATTGAACTGGGATGAAGGTCCTTTTTTCCAGAGTCAGCGGCTGGAATTGTATGGTCAGAAAATTCAAGAATTGCTGGATAAAGGGTTGGCATATCGCGCCTATGACACCCCCGAAGAATTGGATGCCATGCGAGAAGCTCAGAAGGCAAACAGTGAAGCACCCCGCTATGATAATCGCCATCGAGATTTAACGGCAGAGCAACAGGCGGATTACGAAGCTGAAGGGCGGACAGCGGTGATTCGGTTCAAGATTGAGGGCGATCGCGAAATCACCTGGAACGATTTAGTACGCGATACCATCACCTGGAAAGGACAAGATCTGGGTGGCGACATGGTAATTGCCCGTGCCGCTTCTGCCACGAGCATTGGGCAGCCTCTCTATAACTTCGTTGTTGTCGTCGATGACATTGATATGGCGATCTCTCATGTGATTCGCGGCGAAGACCACATCGGCAATACGCCCAAGCAAATTCTGCTGTATGAAGCCCTGGGTGCGACAGTGCCAGAATTTGGGCACACGCCATTGATTTTGAATGAGCAGGGCGCGAAGCTTTCCAAGCGAGATGGCGTTACTTCCATTTCAGATTTTCAAAAAATGGGATATGTCGCTCCTGGATTGGTCAACTACATGACTCTGTTGGGCTGGTCGCCACCTGATTCAACCCAAGAGATTTTTACCCTAGAAGAGGCTGCTAAAAATTTCAGCTTCGATCGCGTCAACAAAGCCGGAGCCAAATTCGATTGGGACAAGCTCAACTGGCTCAACAGCCAATATCTACACGCCATGCCTGCTGCTGAGTTAACCGATTTGCTCATTCCCTACTGGCAAGGGGCGGGCTATGAATTCGATTGGGCTGGGGAACGCCCTTGGTTGGAGCAAGTTACCGCATTAATTGGTGCCAGCCTCACCCGGTTAGATGATGCGATCGCCATGACGCGCTATCTGTTTATTGCCGCTGCCCCGATTAATGAAGAGGGCGCAAAGAAATTGCAGCAGGTCGGCTGCGCTGATGTGATTAAAGGCATTGCGGCGGCGATTCCCAACCATTCCCCCCTGACGGAAACAAACGCGCCGGAGATCATTAAGCAGGTCGCCAAAGATTTGGAGCGTAAAGAAGGGCAACTGAAGCCAATTTTGCGGGTTGCGCTCACGGGGGAAACGAAGGGACCTGATTTGATTCAGTCTTGGCTACTGCTGCATCAGCGGGGGTGGGATGGCGAGCGCCTGCAAGCCGCATTAGAGATTGCAAACTAAGGAACTCTAATTTGGCGTTATCGTCATCAAGAGTCAGCAGTTGAACGAGCGTGAACCATGGCAACCGGAATCAATTTCAATCGACCAGAGTTCAATCGACCCAAGTGGAAAAGGATCATAGTGGCGATCGCATCTGTTGCTGCGACGCTGAATGTCTGGGCTTACATTGCCCAATCGCAGCCTGCCAGCGTCAATCTTAGCCCCCAATTTTCTCCTGTTGAACTGCGTGGCACAACGGGCGGCGCTACGCCAGTCAATGAAATTACCGGACGAGCAGCCACTCCCACAGGACTTTGTACAGGCTTTGCCAATTCTGCACCGTCGCACACGATTGTCTTAAAAGGATTTACTGAGTCGCTCAGAATTTTGGTAGAAAGCTCAGAGGATACTGCCCTAGCGATTCGAGGACCGGGTGGCGTTTGGTGTAACGATGATTTTGTGGGCAAGAATCCGGGTGTAACCGGACAATGGTTAGCGGGTAAGTATGAAATTTGGGTCAGTTCCTATGCTAAAAACCGAACAGCGCCCTATGTGTTGAGGATTAGGCGATAGGTAAGGAATAGGGACAGGGAACAGGGAATAGGGAATAGGGAACAATACGCGATGTGCAACTAAGTTCTTGCAAGAAAAGTCCCACTGGACAATGCTAGAAGTACAACCTATCTAGCTGGAGTGGGACTGATGTTTACTATTGAAGAGTTTATCATCGCTGTTTTTTGCTGTGTAGATGACTTGCTTAAGGAGGTACCCCAAGGGCAACCGATTCGAGCAAGAAGTGCTGACGATGGAAATTGTGGCATACAAGGCACGGCTCCAGCAACGGTTAGCCGCCCAACTCGGTGCATTTGCCGAAGCAGTCCACCTCGTCGATGGCATCCCCATCCCTTTGTGCGGCTTTAGTCGGGCACCGCGATGTCAAAGTTTCAAAGGAGACGCAGCCTATGGCTACTGCGCGGCAAAAAAGCAGACTTACTATGGGTTTCATGGTCATTTGCTCATTAGTGCCACCGGGGTGATTACCGGCTTTACTCTGACTCCAGACAATGGCAGTGAGCGAGAAGCGCTCTGGGACATCGTGCGCACGGTTCGCGGTCTTTTGATTGGTGACAAAGGGTATCTTTCGCAGCCACTCCAGCATCAACTCCAAACGGTCGGCATTCAACTAGAAACGGCGTTGTGTTCTAATATGTCCGATCAGCGAAACCCCGCTTGGGTCAAACTACTCATGCGGGTGCGACGACTCATTGAAACCGTGATTGGGCAGCTTGTCGAACGATTCTCAATTGAAAAAGTGTGGACACGCGATCTGTGGCACTTGACCAGTCGGCTCAATCGCAAGCTGCTAGCTCACACTGTCTGTCGATGGCTCAATCGTCACAACCTTCTCCCGTTGCAGTTCGAGCAGTTTGTGTCAGACTAATTCTAGTTGCACATCGCGTAAAATAAACAGCGATCGCACATAGAGCAGGGTTTAGGATTTAGAGTCTGAAGTATAGTCCCCAACTCAAAACTCAAAACTTCCCCGCCTCCCTTTTCTCTAGGCAAATCCTAGGGGCGATAGACTAAAAGACTGTGGAATTTGTAGGACGTGCTTATGCATGGAGTGATGAAACTGCTGTTTATTCGTCATGCTCAATCGGTTGGCAACCAAGAAAAACGAATGCAGGGGCATGGAGAGTTTGCGCTTTCTGAGGTGGGCAGACAGCAGGCAGAAAAACTGGCGCGACGATTGCTGACCGAGGGATGGCACCCTTCCCAGGTTTACACCAGTCCGCTGACGCGAGCCGCACAGACGACCCAGATTTTGGTGGATTACTTTTTGACTGCGCCACTTCCGGCGGCGGTGAGTGATTTAATTGATGCAACGGCGATGGCGGGTGAGGGTGCGGAGGGAGTTAGCCGCAAAATTCCGGTTCGGCTTGCGGATGAACTCAAAGAGTTTCAAAACGGCATTTTTGAGGGGTTGACATGGGCGGAGGCAGTCAGTCGATATCCCGATCTTTGCCATAGGCTGGAAAATTCGCCGGATTGGATTTTGATTCCGGGGGCGGAGTCGCTAGAAGCTGCCCGATCGCGATCGCGGCGATTTATCCAGACTTTGTTACAGCAGCATCGGAATGGCGATCACCTCTGGATCATGACTCATAGCTGGATTTTGCAACACTTAATTGCGGAACTGATGGGCAGCGATCGCTCATGGCGGCTACGTGCCCACAATACTGCCCTATTTGAATTTTGGATTGATCGCGATCGCTGGGAGCGTACCGACCAAAACCGGTTTAATACCGATCTTTGGCAAGTTTATCGATTCAATGACTGTCAGCATTTACAAAGTTAGCATTGCATTTTGACCAACTTGAGTTATCGTATTCACACCAAATAATATCGATTGCGAAATATGTTATGTGGGATACGATCGCGATTACAATTTCGGTAAGGTTTGCGTTTGCAATTCCCTTTAGCTAATTCCTAACCAATCGGCTCAATAACCCGATTACGGAGCAGGCACCCGTTCAAGTAAAGCATTAATTCAGTAGTTATCTGCCACGGATGAGCCATGACAAATGAGGCGAACGACATTTTCAAACAGGCAAGGCAGGGAAGCGTTGCAGCCATTATTCAAGTGCTGAATGAAAAACTGGCAGATTCTGGGGTGCGAACCCGCGCTATTTTTGCCGATGGCATCCTGCAACTCTTGTGTGAAGGGGTGACGCTAGAACAGTTGGATCAAACCCCGCTGGTGGAACGAATTCGGCAAATTTTGGAGGAAATCGCGCCGCGCAACATTCGTCGAGTCAACATTAACAGCCGGATTGTCCGCGAACAGCAGTTACTTTGGCTAGAGGAGATTAGCCGAGATCCCGTTAAACAAGTGTTGTGGTCGGAAGAAATTCTTTTAAAGAAACCCAATCTATTGAAGCAATGGTCGGATGATTGGAGCGATCGCAGTGCAGCACAGGCAAAATCTGATGTGACAAAAGCCTCTGTAGTGAAACCAAGGCTCAGCAAACATCGAGAACAAAGTCAGTTTCGCCGGGGCGTGATTGGAGGCGCGATCGTCAGTTGTCTATTGCTAGCAGGTGGATGGGTTTTTCATAACCGTTTTGGCACATCTACTGCAACCAACTTGCAAGCTGAAACCACCAAACCAACTTCTGCTCAATCTAATACCGCATCTCAAACGAAGTCCTCAACTGCTCCTATCAACAATTCTCGCGCCGCCGATGCTTTTGCTGAAGCCGTGCGCCTAGCAGAAAGCACCTCTCAAGCGAGTCAATCCGCAAAATCTTCAGCAGAATGGCTTAGCTTAGCTGCTCAATGGCAAAAAGCCTCAGACTTAATGGCAACCGTGCCTAGCACTGATAATCGCTACAAAACGGCTCAAGATCGAGTAGTCACCTATCGTAAAAATAGCGAAGTTTCTCTAGAAGCCGCCCGGCGAAATCAGAATACCGCCGCACCAGAAACTTCGCCAACTTCTACTGAACCGCTATAGGTGACCAGCTACAATAGCTTCTATTAGCCTCAATGACGTTCCGGCTGAGCGGCTACAAAAACCTTTGCACCCCTAAGATTTGCTTGTTAGTCCATTTTAACTGAGTTATTAGATGGCGTTAGGCTAACGGGAGAAGCTCTAGTTGAACCACATCTTTACTTAACTGTTTATCTTTGTTAATCGATTCACGCTTCAGCCCTAAAAGAATTTGCTGGATGCCATTTTCTGATGAAATTTCATGACAACCAAGCTGGATTAAGTCAGAATTTCCAGCAGGAGGTTGAGCAAAGCATTGAGGAGAAAGCACAAAAACAGGTATGTTCATCGCTATTGCACTCTTAGCAGCATCAAAAGTGCCACTCATCCTTCCTTGACTGTCAACTTCCTGACCAGAAGCTATGACAACTAATGCATCTGAATAAAGCACAGACTAATTTATTCCGCGCTATTGCATTGCGAGCAAGCCATTTATCTATTGGATTGAACTGCGAAGGTACAAAGGTATTGTAAGGAGAAAATAGAGGCTTAAGGAGATTTCTAGGAACAAATCTACCCGCCAGTAGGGCGAATCAGGATGTCCCATTTGGGTAAATCTGGATTGCGCTGCAAACGATTTTCAACCTCACGCATTGCCGTCTTTGAGAGTGAGATTCCCTTTGAATAGGTGCGTTGATTTAACACGACAATCGGATGAATTCCTTTCCAAGTCATACTCTTTACCCATCGCAGCATGGTGTTGACATCTTCCAGTTGAGTCCCATTCCAGTGTTGTTCCAATATCCCCCAACATAGCTCAATGGGATTGTACTTGCTGTGATGAGGCGGATAGTAAAGCAGTTGAATCGGCTTGCCGATTTGGTCACAGAACTCCACCATACGCTTGAGAAATTGAGTGCGAACGCCACTACTTTCCGGTCCATTATCGACTTTGAGTTGGAGCAGTGTTGTTTGGGCTTGTTGCACCGAACTCAAGTCTGTCCACCAAGCTTGGAGAGTATCGACGATAAAATCGCTAGTTTTATAGGAACTCCCAAAATAGATGGACAATTGCCCACTATCCTCATCCACCAGACCACAAGGAATGTACTTCTCCTTGCAGCCTAAATCATGGTCACTCGCCTGATTGTCGCCTCTGGTTTGACCGCCACGAGAATAGTCACCGATGTTGACGGTGGCTTTGCAATCGATGCTCACTCGTTTGACGCTGCCATCGCCTGACTTGCAGTCTTTGGCTTTGATGTTGGCAAAAATCGCATTCGTTTCGGGAAGTTTTTTTGCGGTTTGGCTTTGACGACCGCTTGCAGTCGATAACCCATTCGATTGAGAATCACAGCCATTGTGCTGGGCGCAGGCAATTGCTCTCGGACAAATCCCTGTTGCTGCAATTGAGCAAGCGCTTCTTGGGCAGTTAAGCGGGTATCAGCAATCGAACTTTCAAACGTTGGGTCTTGTTGAGCATGAGCCTCGGCTAGCTCTCGTAGAGCAGTGGCGGCTTCCGGTTGCCGCTCTTCCCAGCGTTTCGTACCCCCATACCCTGCTTGTGCGCCCATACAAACGATTCCAGTTCGCTTTTCTGCCAGTCCAACTTCTACGCTCTCGCGACCCCATCCGAACACTCGCTCCGCCAATCGAGCACTGCCTTTGCAGTATTTCAGCGTCATCTCGGCTTGAACACTGCGCCGTTCGACTCCACGCAGTTTGGATGCTGCCAAACAAAGATCGGCGATTTGTGATGAGCTAAGGTGCGTTTCGGGTTGAGTAAAGCTTTCCAACTCTCCAATTCCTTACTTGTTGGAACGACTGAAAGCATTTTACCCTTGGGTAGTTTCTTTGTCAGAAATCTCCTTGGTTGCACATCGCGTCACCTAACAACATCGCCCGATCTCCAACATTAAATGGATTGCAAGGAAAAAGATGCTGCTATTGTTTGAGCAGATTAAATTGGGTAGATTAAACATCTGGCTCAGATCGTTTGAAGAACTCATTTCCAGCCGCAACCCAAATCAGGGCAAGCACTTTCAGCGGTGTGATCGTGGTTGAAAAAGGCGGTTCCGTCAACACAATCAGCGCGATCGTCCCGAAAAAGCCAGGGAAACAGAGAAACCCCAAAATTCCCAACGTTGATTTCGGGAGGTCACGGGTAGCAACTGTTAAACCTTGAACTACTAAGGCTGCCACTACGAAAGCGAGGAGTAGCGGAATGATTCTCTCTAGGGGAAGTTCCATCATGTAGGCTCCAGATTGCTGTAAAAGGAGGCGTTGCTGAATGAGAATATGATTTACTGAGGGACAGGCACATCACCAAATTTGAGGTAGTGAAGTAGCAACCGAATTGAATG
>NZ_JBFPDP010000088.1:0-8337 GCF_040830845.1 Sivoneniella epilithica UHCC 1019 | reverse complement strand
CAGCAGAGCGGCTGCATAAGTTAGGTTTTGAAGCGGTCTATCACTTTCAAGACAACCCCGGTTTATACCGTGAAATGTTAAGGGATGGGCACCCCGGCATCTACATCATGTGCCCTGACTCATTGAAAGATTATGCAGTGAAGCACTGTGATTGGAAAGATACCATTCTGGTAATCGATGAGTTTTCAAGCATCAGGAAAGAGGTTCTCAGCAAAACTGAAATCATGCCAGAGTTTGAGCGATTGATGGCTGAGAGCCAAACCTTAGTTGCGATCGATGCTTTCCTAGGCGATATAGATGCCCGAATCATTTCGCGCTATCGCCCAGGCGCAAGGGCAATTTATGATCAAGCTTTCACCCCGTCACAGAAGCCGATTCAGTGGTTAGAGACTCGCACCAAAGACGGCAAAATCTCCATGTCACACGATGGCATTGGCTATGGTTTATTGCGGCAATGGGTAAACCAAAATTATCGGATTGCGATCGCATCTGACAGCAAGCGGGATGCCAAAATTTACGCACGATTCCTACGGCGGCTAGGGGTGAAAGTGCTGTTGTGTACTAGCGAAACCGTAGAAAGCAATCAGCGTTTATTGAAAGACCCCGATGGCATCTTGGCAGAAACCGAGGCTCAAGTGCTGATCTATAGTCCTACGGCTCAAAGCGGTCTAGATGTGCAAACTCATTTTGATCGCGGCTTAGCCCTTTACAGCGGCGTTATCTCTCCACTCGACTTCCTCCAAATGATTGGGCGCTGCCGTCAGTGTGACCAGTGGGCAGTGTCAGCCCCCCGGCGATCGCTCGATCCAAACTGCCTGGTATCCTCGCTCGATAGCCCCAAAGTTCTAAAAATGGGTGAAAAACTACAGCAAACTTTCACCGATCTGGAGATTGAAAGCAGTGCTAAAACTCGCGGCTGGGGTCTGTGGCAGAGCATCACGAAAGAAATTGAGAAATCATTTCACTCCGAATATCTACAGCAATTGTTGGGCTACTTCTTTGGGTCAGTGGAAACGGTTGAGGTTGAGTGCGATCGTAACTATTACCAATCAGACGGAAAGGAGATTAAGCAGGAAGAAACTCAAGCGATGCTTAAAGCAAACCTTGGCAATGGGCAACGGCTCCAAAGCTTGCAAAAAGCTCCATCTAAGGATTCCGACGTATGGGACTTGGCGTTGGCGGTACAGTATGACCGCTATCCAAAGATTTGGAAAATCCTGATTCAGACTTTTGCTCAGGGTCATTCAGAGGCTCAACAGTGGGCGATTGAGTTTGCGATTGTTGTGTCCAGTGACAGACTTGAAAAGTTGAAGCATTGGGTTAGTGCAACAGGTGAACATGCTAGCGACGATTTGACAGCACTGCAAGACCAGATAAAACGGCGCTTCACAAGCTACACAAGCCAACACTACAAGGCGTTGCAGTTTCGCACTCTGTTTCAGGAGTTGAGGCTAGAATCACTGGCAAAAGTGCAGAGAGGGGAAACAGCCAATGCCCACACGACACATTTCAGAGTCCACTCTACCCGCATTGGGGAACTGTGGGAAACTTTCCAGCGATCTCCCAAACTCACCAAGTTGTTCCCTTTTGTAGAAACACAAGCCGACTTTTTTACAACAGTAAAACGCTGCATGACCTTTTTCGGCTACGAGGCGCACGGGAAAACGATTAGGCAAGAATCCGATGAACTCCACCCCAATGGCAACGATAGGCACGGAAAACCACGGCTTAGCGCTTCTCAAAGCTTGTGGTTCTGCGGTTGGCTGATTATGGCTGAGTCAGGTAACAAGTTATTCCAGGAACATTTTGAGTGGATTATCGAGGCGATTAGCGATCGCCTGACATTGGAGAGGGAGAAGCGGCAACAGTGGTTAGAACGGCAACAGCCCCCACCAATAGCAGCGTAGGTTTGCTTAAAACATGGTTCAAAGCATCTCAAAGATGTGTGGCTTTGCTGTGCTTAAAAACGTGTGTGAGCCTCTCTCAGTCTGCCTCACACACGTTTTGTAGGCTCAAAAGCTGTCGATCCATCCAAGGTGATTTTGAACCATCAAAAAGCTTAAAGGCACACGCAGATCGTGAGGGCAGAAAGTGAGGAATTTAGGGGTCTCCTTTGCCTTAGAGAGTTTGTGTGTGATCCGTCGTCAATATACAAAAATCATTATCCAGAGCGGCTCACACACAATTTTTATAGGGACGGAATCGCATGACTCAACTACCTCCAGACACGAAAATTGAAACCCCAACAGGACGGCGGGGTGTGGTTGTGATTTCTCCAGGCAGCGCTCATCTCCCCTTGCACTGTCTGGTGCTATTTCCATCGGGCGATCGCCAATGGCTGTTGGCAGAAATCCTGACAGCGATCGCCCCCGAACCAAAGTTGCAATAATTGCAACTGACAATTTTCAAACCGAACTCAAACAAGGAAAAGACAACGCCCGGTCAGAGCTTTGGCTTAGCAGGTACGATCGCCGCAATCATTTGAAGTCTGTTTTTTGATCAGTTTTTTGATCAATGCAAGGGTAAGTGTAACCCCTGTAACCCCTGCGAAGTCTACCAACTACGGTTGATCAGGCAATCGATCAACTGGGATCAGTTGCCTGATTTTTTTCGCTTATTTCACAACCTTTTTGTCAAGCCGTCTAAGCAGTGAAAATAGTATCAGTGCCAGCGAAGCGATCGCCCTTCTCTCTCAAAACCCTTCTCAACCCTTCTTCCTTCTCAACCCTTCTTTCTTGTTTGCAGTTTTATTGTGTGGGCTATCTTCTTAAGGCACTGGACGCTGCTTGGGCTGCACAAAGTAAGGTTTAACAGTTTCATTTACGAGCGTCTGGGTTCCTAATCTTGGTTTGCATTTCAGAACAAAGCGACCAAAGCGCACCATCTAGAATTGCTCGATGTGCCTTAATTGTTGAAGGCGATCGCCCTAGGTCTGGGTCAGTCTCAATAAATTGGTAAAGGTCGTTGAGAGACAAATTTTGTTTGATCATTTTGCACCAAAGCTTGCCCGCTGTCAGCAAAGATTGATCGGTGATTTTGAAGCTTGCTGTAGCTGGATCACTTGCCAGGTTGCGTCGGAGAAAGTAGATATAATCTTCTTCGGGTGGTAACTGTATCTGCATCCGAGCGATCGCGGGTGGTGGGGTTGAGTGGAGGACAAGGAAGGTTGCGATCGCTAAAGCTAAAGTTCGCTTCATTTTTCTACTGGTGATTTTTTACTCAGTCTTCCCAGTCGAAGTACAGAATTCAGGATGCTTGTTCCAAAATTCATCTTGGATTCATTGACCGTGGTCGCCTCGAAGTTTTTTAGCATAAAACTCAAATTCGGCGGTTAAACTCTCAAAGACGTTCTTTGGCTGCAAAAAAAAATCGTAGAGCGCACTTGCTGCTAACTGGTCGTAAGAGTACCCAGCAGCAAGAACCGCCGCGTCCCACTGTGCAGTTTCTTCGCCACGTAGCATGAACGGCAATGACCCGCGATCGCCCTCTACTTCAACAATTTCAGGGATGCCCTGGTTCAAGCAGCGCTGGATATAAGTCGTGATGATGAACCGCAATAGGTCAGTGCGGTTTGTGATTTCCTGCCCTTCGATAACAACTGTTTTTGAATACAACCCTAGAAAACCTGTTTCTTCGTTCAGGCGATCGCATAAAATTTGCGGCACTTTCAAGGTCAGTTTTGTTTTTTCAGTGGAGTTGGTCATTTTTTTTATCCTTAGTAAACGGGTGGTTGCATTTGATAAGTGAGATTAAAACCAGAAGCCCGCAATCTAAAACCCTCTAGACTCGCTCAAAACTTGCAGCAATATTGCTCTTTCCCTTGTAGCCAGTGCCCTTAAGCCCGTAAAGCGCGAGGCATTGCTCAGCATTCCGCTTGCTCCACAGCCTAAAGCCGTTGTAGGGGCGATCGCAACCTTGCTCAGTGGCGACGGCGTAAGCTTGCTGCATGGTAAGCCACTTTTCTCCGTCGGCTCGTTGCTCGTTGCCAGTGGCAGTTATGCCGCTATCCGCTTTTTTGGCTGGTCTACACCCTGGTCTATACGATTCGTTTTAGCGTCTAGATGCTTCAGTCTCAGGTCTATACGACGGTCTATACTCACGTCTAGATGCTTCAGCCTTTTGTCTATACGCTGATCTATACGAGCGTCTAGATTGCCGTCTATACGATTTGGCGCGTCTGTGCCTGTGTCTAGATACTTGTCTAAATGTCCCTCTAGATACTCTGCTACCAGTCGTTTTAATACCTGTGAAGCATTGGTATCGCGAGTGTTTGCTCTTGCCTTAAATTCCTCCCACTGGTCAGGAGAAAGCTTAAAAGTTGCTAAAATCGAAGGTGCCATCTATACCGCCGTCTATACTTGTTCACCTCTAAGTATAGACGATTTAGGGAACTGTCTAGACAATCGTATAGACGGTTATTTGATGATGAGCGCTGCAAGCTTGCTTACTTTTTCTTCCAGCGCATCCAGGCGCGATTTGATGATCGGAGCTTTAGCTTTTTTCAGATAGAGCGCGATCGCTTCCCTGACTAGGGCGCTTTCAGATTGTCCGGTAGCCTGTCGAATCTCGCAAAATTGCTGATACCATTCAGAAGGAATCTTCCCGGCGACGTGAGCAAGTTTCATTTTGATTAATCCGATTAACTGATTACCCTATGCTCTGCTTTCTCTTCAGAAAACAGCAGGTCAAAAAGAGAGTGTTAGTCCAAGTTTAGTCCAAAACTTTGGACTAATTCTAGAACTCTTACTCAGCAAGCATTTAAGATCATTGACTAATTGCGCAATAAGCAATTATTCATCGAATTCATTGCGTTTCAGCCATTCGGGGGACTGGATTTAGTCCAATCAGCAATCCTGATTAATTGCCCGATCCAAGCTGCCAATTTTGCCGATTTTCGCCTGCGGGATGAATGTGGCAATGTCTGTTTTCTTATTCGTGTGCAAATGTTATGATGTGAGTATAAGTTGCACACGAATAAACAATGACACTTGCAGAACTTGAATCGGCGCTGGTAACCCTTCAAGCCAGGGCAGCAGAGATTAAAGGATCGGGCGATTGCCTGCAAGATTGCTGGATTGGGAGATCGGCGGGTGGCGGCAATGCCACAGGATTAGGAAAGCAGCCAGGGCGCTATGCCACAGTGCGCTCGCGCAATGGGCGCAAAACTGAATATATCTCCATTGAAGATCCTACACTTTTGGCGGCGAGGGAGGCGGCGATCGCCCGTGGTAGGCAGTTGACTAAACTTGAGCGCGAGATTAAAAAGGTCACTGTTCAACTAGACCAACTGATAGCAACAGCAGCGCGGTTAGGGTTGCCAGTTTGAAAAAAGTTAGGCACTACATTTTTTCTAATCGCTTCCATGAGTGGCGGGTTTCTTCAACACAGCAGTCGATTTGAGGCGTTATCGAACGGAGCAAACTTAATGCCACGCGAAATTCCTTGGTTTGATTCTCGATTTCCTCGAACTGTGCGATCGCTAAATTGAGCAACAAAACTGAATCCTCAAGCGATCGGGCAATTCGTAGACCTTCAGCAATTACGGCGCGGCGATCTGGTTCAGGTAGTGAACCTAGGGCAATAGTTTTAGACATTACAAATCCCTCAATTAATTTTGTACAAAACGCTCTAGAGACCTGGAAGCGGTCAGAGGGTATCCTCAAAAGTGGAACCTATAGGAGTGGAACTTTTTACTTGGTAGCAGGCGGAAGGGCAAGCGCAAAAAAACTGATGTTGGCAGAACGCCGTCAACGGGCGATCGTGCTGCGAAAAGCCGGGGCAACCTATGAGCAAATTGCGACGGTAATCGCTCGCGAGTTTGCTGAATTCCGCAACTACAGCCGCTCTATGGCGTTTCGCGACGTGCGAGACGTATTGCAACATATTGAAGACAGTTGCTTTGAAGAAGCGGCAATCATGCGGCGGCTTGAAAGTGAGCGATTGGACATGGCTATGTTTGCAATCCATGAGCGGGTTGAAGAGGGGAACTTGTACGCGATCGACCGATGGATCGCTATCATTGCGGCTCAATGTCGGCTGTGGGGTTTGAACTTACCCCCGGCTGAAAGACCAATCGCTGAAACCACCACTAGCGAAATTGAACTGAAACTCATCACGCCAGACTTGTTTGAAAATAGTCGAAATTAAAATGTCTCTGCTCATAGGTGATTGCGGTGTTTTTCGCTCTGAGGTGTCTTCTCAAAAAGAGCAACTTATAGAGAAGTGAAAGTTTCGCTCCAAAAGTGATACTTATAGGAAGTGACATTTTCGCCAAAGTTCTAAGCCGCGATCGCCGTAGAAATCGGTTCACCAATCGCACTCAGCACCATCAATCGTTCAGATGCTCTCAACTTACGGCTATTGCTCCACTTGCTAGAACCAGGCACCGAGTAGAGCTTTGCCAGCGCTGGCAACGTGCGATCGTCCGGCACAATCGGCGCGGGTGATGCTGGAATGTTGAGCAGGTCCGTTAGATCATCCGTCACCGGCTGCGGTGTTTGGGCGCGCTGCCAACAGTTAACCAGGTGCGAAATGAACAGAGCAGCGGCAATCATCAACGGTGCGATCACGGCAATGGTCAGTAAATCTTGAAGCGTGGTGTATGTCATTTTTTACGGTCTCCTAAAGTGTGGTGTGTGATTCCCGGTGAAGTGATGGGAAGGTAGGGAGCTTAGCGGCTCCCCTCGCTGGGTGTTAGTTAGAACGGAAGCGGGTATCGAGTCGGCAACGCTTCAAAATATTCGTAGCCGCCTAAGCCACGCATGAACTTTTGATGGGCGATTTCTCGCATCACATCAGCAAGGCGATCGCTGGTAGTCTCAACTTCAAAACTCTGTTCGTCTGCGGTTTGGTGATTAACTAAGGTGACCAGATGAACAAATGAATCTGACAGGACTGGGAGTGTTGAAGTTTGAGCAACGGCTGTTAACATGTGAATTGCCTCTTGTAGGTGGGGTTGCGTTCAGATGTCCAGTCGGTACGCAACTCCTTTGACTTCTTCAATATATCACTGTTAACAAGTGAATAGATGAGTTTTATGTAAAGATTGTGTAAATATCTATCACTGTTAACATGTGGTAAAGTTGAATAAACTTAGAGGTGTCTCTATGCCTAACCCACATCCAAAGATTGAAAATCTCACATCGTTTAAGCGAGTTGGCGATCGCGATTTAGGGAAGGTCATTGGCACTCGTTACCCGCTCGATGTGCAAGTAGCTTTACTCCAGTTGAAAGACTCTCAAGGGTTTATTAGAGGGGCGGTTGAAGCTGCTTTAAGAGAGCGTGGACTGATGGGCAACGATGACACAGCGGCATAGCGATCGCTCAATCCATCACCCATATTTCCTAATAGAAACCTCACCCGTTTGTAGAGTGAGGTTTTGTTTTAGGACATCTAAGGACATTTAGGAGGTTTAGGACATTAGGACATCCTTTTAGGACAAAAGGACATGTCCTATCGGTGTCCTTAGCCATTTTTTTTAGTTCTCAGGACATCCTAAATGTCCTTTTTTTGATAGCTCTCTCCATCAATTTCTATTAGGAGATGAGCGCTCATAGCTTCAATCAAAACGCGATCGAGCGTTGCTTTATCGCGTCCGTTTTGCTTTGCCCAGTAGCTACTCTGTATCTGCTCTCTCGTGATAATTTCACCCGCTGGTTTAGAAGCAATCCACTTGAGAAAAGCTGCTGTTTTTGGATCGTCTGCATATTCAATCAGCAGGGCTTCAATGGGGGCGATCTCGGTTGGCAGAACCTCCGCGATCGCTGTAGATCCCTCAGCCATTTTTGGCAGTGGCAACCCATAAGCATTGGCTAGCTGCTCAATCTTTTTCGGGGTGAGAGCAGGTGAATTTAATAAATCATCTATATCCGCTGAGGTATGGCTAGCCACTTGCGGCATTGCAGCGCCAGGGCGCAAATTATTCAGGTTGGGCGCGGTTGCTTGAACAGGCGGCTCAAACACAAACGAGATCTCGTCCTTTTGCCCTGGTAGTTGCAGTTTGCCCTTGCCAGTTGCCTTGAGGAATCCTGTATCTAAATCCGCTACGCCGGGTTCTAGTTCAGCGATCGCCATTCCTGCGTCTCGCAGCCGTGCCCCTTTCTTCAATCCCATAAATTCTAAGGATGGATCGTGCGTCACGATGAGCAGCGGTAGCCCTACCTTGCGAGATTCAGTTAGCCCAGTCTGGGTGAACTCATGCAGTAATTCTTGGCTCACATTGGCGGACCAGCTAGAGGCTTCCTCACAAATCACGGTTTCGACTAGTAGGCTGTCAACTTTATTTTGGTGGATAGATGGGAGAGAATAGAGCGGCAGCTACCTCTGAACCAATCATG
>NZ_JBFPDP010000087.1:0-10997 GCF_040830845.1 Sivoneniella epilithica UHCC 1019 | reverse complement strand
GGGGGTCGAGAACATTCTTCCCCTGCCTCGCAAGCCGGGGCAGGGGGGAGGACAAAATGTCGAAATTCTTCTTTCCCGCGCTTTTTATGAGCTTTGGTCATTGTTGTCTGGGGACGCCAAATAGAGCTATTTTGACTTTAATCTCTGCTTGACTTCCTTGGATTTCCTTAAGTTGACAGCTATGGCACAAGACTTACCCCTACAGTCAGAAATCATACTTGCATTCAGCAACGTCCATTTTTTTCTCGCAACTGTGTTAGGAGTTTCTGCCAACTATCCTCTGGATACAGTTCTGATCTTGCCTATGCCACTATGATTTGATGATACTTTCAGAAGAATCTGTTTTAGGTCGCCCCCAAGGCTGACTTTGTGCAGTTTATCCCTGAAATTCTCTTAATCTTCTACTATCGAGTTTGCCGTGCAAGATCCCTGGCTTCGTACTATCCGTCCTTTGGCAGCCTGTGCTTTACAGGGTATTGGCTTTTTGGGTGATGATCTTATTGCTCTTGACTCCATTCGTGGCTATTTACTGAGGATTAATCCTGCAACCGATGACACTACGATTCTAAATACGTTGCAGGTAGAAGATTTTATTGGGGCAGAAGGGCTATCGCTGTGGCAAGACGCGCTTTGGGTAGCGCGTGATAATAGTGTTTTCTTTTGCAAAATGGGTGCGTTTTCGTTGCAGCACTTTTTCACGCTGCCCTATCCGGTCACGGGGGTTGGGGTGTGGGAATCGACGATTTATGTTGCCTCACAAAAGGCAGGTTACATCTATATTTTTGAGCAAGCGTCTCGCCGGGAAATTACGCGGTTGCCATTGCCGGGAGTTGGATCTGCCAATTTGGTGGTGCGAGAGGAGGAACTATGGGTCTGCGATCGCCTAGAACAAACCGTGTATTGCCTAGATCGGGCAACGGGTGAGCAAAAATTTTCTGTATTGACTCCGTTTGAATCTCCTACGGGGCTTGCGTTCCATCGCCATCCCATCACGGGTAGCGAAATCCTGTATGTTTGCTATGCCAAAGATGAGGCGTTCATTCGCGACAATCCCAACAATTTGGACAGCCCTTTTGAGGTATCTTTTCGCGATCGCACCTTTGTTCACCCGTTGCAGTTTCATTACGAGCCTAAAACCCACTACGCTTTGTCGAATGGCTACCTGATTGAAATGTCCTATGCAGAGGAGTTGCTGCCTTTAGAAGAGGTGAATTTGGAGCAGTTGGAATGGCGGATTGCGCTGCCTGCGGAAACCGATCGCCAAAAGGTGCGATCGGTGGAGCCAATTGGACGACCCTACACTGAAGAAATTCAGGATGGACAACGAGTTGCGGTGTTTCGGTTTGAAACGCTGAAGCCAAACGAGCGTCATTTATTTGGCTGGAAGGCACTGCTGGAAGTGCGGGCGATTAAATATCAGTTCACTTTTGATGATGTTGACCGGGTGCCCATGCTGTCGCCTGAGTTTAAGGCAATGTATCTGGTGGATGATGATGAATTGGCGATGGATATGCCGCTGATTGTGGAAGCCGCACGGGAGGCGATCGGCACCGAAACAAATATCTTGCGGAAAATGCTGAAAATTCGTAATTTTGTTTACGATCGCCTCTCCTATGCGCTGACTCCTCGGATCGATCCGCCTGATGTCGTGCTAGAGCGCGGTATCGGTTCCTGCGGCGAATATGTAGGTCTGTTGCTGGCACTGGCACGGCTGAATGGGATTGCTTGCCGCACTGTGGGACGTTACAAATGTCCGCCGCAATCAGAATACCGCATGGTGCCTCTTGAACCGGACTATAACCATGTGTGGATTGAGTTTTATATTCCCGGCTATGGCTGGCTACCCATGGAATCGAACCCCGATGATACGGGCGAGGGCGGTCCGTACCCCACGCGCTTTTTCATGGGGCTACCTTGGTATCATGCCGAAATCGCTAAGGGCATTCCGTTTGAAACTTTAACATCGCACGGAAAGCCAGTAGATACGGTTTCAATTGGCGAACTGGCGATCAACCACGTCCGGTTTACGGTGCTAGATGAGTTGCCGCCACCAAGTTAAGGGGATATGTTGAGTTTTGAGTTTGTATTTCACCGTTCGTCATCTGTCCCTCGGTATTGCTTGATTGCCCTTTGCTGAGTTCATGGAATGACTAAAACCTGGCAGGCTTAAAAGAGGGCGATCGCTGGATTGGGCTACTCTTGAGGGTCGGGCTGCTCTACGTTGGGCTGAGCTTGCAACATCGTAGTGCGTACTACAGTTCGTCCTCTGCCCATCAAATCGACTAAGTAGCGTTCTGGAGAAAAGGCAATTTGAATCCGTTTGCTAGCGCACAACTCCGAAAACTGTTGTAATCGGGCAAATTGGGGCGATCGATCTGATTTTTCAGGCGACATTGATGCAAGTAGAGTGGGGTCGGCGATCGTTTTGAGATAATCCTCAAATCCGAGAAAGGCAAGTTTATTAATCATATCTTTCGTCAACTTGCCGTTGAAATAGCCGCCATGCGTGTCGATTTTGCCGCTTGTCCAACTGATTAGCAGACGAATGTAAGCGATCGTATTGGCTACCAAACCTCGATCTAAACGATAGCTAAGAATGTTGGTGGGTTTGCCCTGAGTGTCGTCTTTGAAATCTACATAATCGGTGCAATCGAAGTAGGTGAATAGATTGGCGATCGATTCCTCATCGGGGTTATCTTCTTTTTCCAACTGCTCTAATGGGACTGGCTTCATTAAAGTGTTGATTTCTAGATAGCGCAGCAATTTCACCTGCAATGGATCGGCAGCAAGTTCTGCTCCATTCACAATTCCATAAACGGGATCTTTTGCTCTCTGCATCGGACGAACAGTGACATTGCCCAACCGATGCCCCCACTGGCGGCTACTGGTTGGATAAATAAAATAGTTGGCGGCAGTGGAGGCAATTCGGAGCGCTAGATCGCCTTCATTGCTAAACAAATAGGCTTCTTCACAGCGCCGCAAAGATGACTTGAGAAAATTTGCCCTGCCTAGCGTGATTGCAGTAAAAGGAATATCCGGTGCTACTAAAACCAGCCGCCCTAGCCGAAAGACGTTCCCCAGATCACCATCTGGCGCTTTTTCTATCCCCGAAATTGTGCCAATGGAATTGCGATCGAACACATCCGATAGAATTCGCAGTACGTTCGTCGTCACAAAAGCGCCCATACTATGAGCAATAAAATTCAGTTTGATCCGGCGAAAATTTTTGGGATCATAGGGTTGCCCTGCCTGCTCAGCTTGCTGAATATGCAAATTTTCAATGGCTTGATCGAGTTGACGAATCAGTTCTACTAAATCTGGAACGCCAAAGTTTGTGGCTCGGTAGCTATCTCGAAAGTAGCCAGAAATCCGCAAAATCATTAGGGCGATCGTGAAGATTGCCAGAAATATCGCCACACTCGAAATTAAGGTGACGAACAGCGAATCCACTATGAATAGCAGCAATACACTGACGATGCCTGCGCCCAAAAATGCACTGAGCAAAACCGGCAAAGAAGTGACAACCTTTTTAAGGGTTTTGCTGTCTAACCTAACTTGCTCGGAGGGCCAACGATAGCCTAAAAATACTGTGTTTTTAGCGGTAATATGGCGATTGGCATAGCGCCAAGTGTCCAAATGCCGATCTTTTGCCGCAGTCAGATCCGTGTTGTAGCCATGAATTGCAATAATCAGTTCTGGCGGTTCTGCTCCTTGGTTTGCCGCTTCTAGGTCAATGGCGATTTGGCGAATGATCGCTTCGGGCGAGTCGTTGAACAGTTCAACCCCATCCGAAATTCCTGCATGAGCCAGCGGATTATTATATTCTGGATCTTCCACATTGTCGGGAGCGGTACTGACGGCAAAATAGCCTGGAATTGTAGGGAGTCTGTCTTGATCGCGAAACCGATAAAAAACTAGCAGTGGACTTGGCATTGCGATCGCGCGCTCCCAATAAATTTGACAGGTGAATTTGATCCGAATTCACACGATTATAAATTTCGCGCTCTATTCTGTCAGAATTAGCAACCTTTCTTTGAGTTTTCGCGTGTTCTGTGGCGTAACCTATTGCAATAGAAATATGCGATCGCATAGGAGAAAAGTGACATGAATGTGATTCCCGCGATTGACCTGCTGGGTGGGCGCTGTGTGCGGCTGTATCAGGGTGATTATGACCAGGTACAAACTTACGGCGAGAACCCGGTGGAGGTGGCGCGTCAGTGGCAGGCGGAAGGCGCAACCTATTTGCATGTGGTGGATTTGGATGGGGCGAAAGCGGGACAGCCTGTGAATTTGACGGCAATTGAGGCGATCGCCCGTGCGGTTGATATTCCGGTTCAAGTCGGTGGCGGTTTGCGCGATCGCGCGAGTGTGGCTAGTTTGCTCAATCTGGGGGTGCGGCGAATTATTTTAGGTACGATCGCAGTCGAGCAGCCGGATCTAGTGACGCAGCTTTGTCAGGAGTTTCCCGACCAAGTTGTGGTGGGAATTGACGCAAGGGCGGGCAAGGTAGCAACGCGGGGCTGGCTTGAAACCTCGGAAGTATTGGCAACCGAACTAGCTCAGCGAATGGCGATCGCGGGGGCAGCGGCGATTATCTACACCGATATCTATCGGGATGGCACGATGCAAGGACCCAATCTGGAGGCACTGCGCGAATTGGCAGCGGCGATCGACCTGCCGATCATTGCATCAGGCGGCGTGAGTTCGGTGCGCGATTTGCTCAGCCTCTTGTCATTGGAACCCTTGGGCGTAACGGGCGCGATCGTTGGCAAAGCGCTTTATACTGGCGAAGTCTCTCTCAAAGAAGCTATTCGTGCTGTGGGTCAAGGACGCTGGCAAGACATCCCCCCCGATTTTGGCTCCTCCGCCTTCGCCTAGGATCGAGAATTGCTTAACTTTTTGGTGAATAACGTAAGCTTGTATTTAAGCTGAATAAATTTCTAGTTCCATCCAAAATGCCTGAGGCAAGCACTGAAACACTTCAAATTGCGAAGGATGCTTTTCAAAACTTCTCTTGTGGGTTAGCTGGTGGAGATTGGTCACCGTTTTTGAACCAATTGAGTGATGATTTCACATTCTGGTTTCCCACTGGTTCTTTCAAAGGACTGAATCGCGGACGGGAAAGAGCGAGAGAATTTTTTGATTCAGTATCTCGCGTGTTTCCTGAAGGACTCACACTAACTGTGCAGCAGATCACAAGTAACCCTACGACCGTTGTTTTTGAAGTCCGTTCTCAAGGCTCTATGTTAGAACATGCCTACCAAAATCAGGCAGCGATCTCCTTTGAGGTCAGGAACGGCAAAATTTGTGCCTACCGTGAATATTTGGGAGTTGTTTTCCAGTTGGCGCAACAGTTGAGTTCTTGAGTGAGATCGTCTAACCAAAACAGCGATCGCAGCGTACCATCATATCCACCGGACAGATCCTGGCAGGGCTAAAATTTGAGAAAGCATTGATTCAAAAAATCTTTCGGGAGGGCATGATGCGGGAATCGGTTATTTATCAAGACATCCTTGAAGAAGGGCGCGAGGAAGGACGTGAGGAAGGGCGATCGCAAGGGCGCGAGGAAGGACGTGAAGAAGGGCGATCGCAAGGGGAGTTAAACCTAGTTATTCGCTTGCTGAATCGGCGGTTTGGCACAGTAGATGAAATCGTGCGATCGCGTATCGTCGCCCTACCCATAACTTTATTAGAGGACTTAGGAGAAGCGCTGTTAGATTTTGCAGAAATAGACGACTTAATCAACTGGCTACAAACCCACGTCCCCGAAAGCAATCAGCCACCCGCACAATGAATAGTAACTCCAATCTAGATATTGACTTAGCCGCGTTTATTGACCATGCTTTGCTCACTCCAACCGCCACTCCAGAGCAGGTAGAACAGTGGTGCGAAGAATGCGATCGCTTTGGGTTTGCAGCGGTCTGTTTACATCCGGTTCATGTGCAGCAAGCGACTCGTTTGCTCTATGGAAAAAAGCCTAAAGTCTGCACGGTGATTGGTTTTCCCTATGGCGCGAACACTTCTACCGTCAAGCTTTATGAAGCAGCGGAAGCGGCAGAAAATGGTGCCGCAGAATTGGATGTGGTGATTAATATTGGCTGGCTGAAAGTTGGGAAACTGGACGAAGTGCATCGCGAAATTGCGGATATTTGCGACCAAACGGGACAAACCGTTAAAGCGATTTTAGAAATGGCACTATTAACGCCAGCCGAGAAAAAACTGGCAGCAGAGATTTGCATGGATGCTGGAGCCGCTTTTTTGAAAACTAGCACGGGGCTAAATGGCGGCGCAACCTTGGAAGACGTGAGGATATTAAAGGAACTGACTCACGATCGCGTGGAGATTAAAGCTTCCGGAGGAATCCGAACAGTAGAACAGGCATTAGATTTAATTAACGCGGGTGCAACTCGCCTCGGTACGTCGCGCGGCGTGGATCTGGTACATCAGCGTAATCAGCAAAGAGAGTAGAAAATTCAGGGTTAGGAAGGAATGTCGAATAGCGAATGCAGAATGGCGAATCCAACGTCGAGCGTAGGAGATGATTAAACGTTTTTGTAAGCTCTTCGGCTATAGGGAAGTAAAACAGACAACAATCAAGTAATCTATCATTGCTGAATCTGGGGATGAAATTTGTAGGGGCAAATCCCTTGTGGTTGCCCTCCATATACGTCAGGGTAGGCACAAGACTAACCCTACAGTCAGAAATCGTCACTCGCCATTCGCCACTCGTCACTCGCCATTCGCCACTCGTCACTCGCCATTTCTTATGTCTCGTACTTATAAAGCAATCGGAATTAATCTTAAAAGTATGCCGCTGGGGGAAGCAGATCGATTGCTGACGATTTTGACGCGGGAGCATGGTTTGGTGAAGGCGATCGCTATGGGTGCCCGGAAACACAACTCCAAAATGGGCGGACGCAGCGGCTTGTTTGTGGTGAATGACTTACTGATTGCGAAAGGAAAATCGCTTGATAAAATTACCCAAGCGGAAACAGTGATCTCGTATCCGGGTTTAGGAAAAGATTTGCAGCGATTAACGGCTAGCCAATATTTAGCAGAACTCTGTCTCTATCAAGCGTTGAGTGATCAGCCACAAGACGAGTTGTTTTGTACCTTAAACGAACAATTAGAGCAACTAGAGCGATCGCCCACCTCGCTAATTTTGCTCACTCTCATCTCTGGGATTTATCAACTCTTGACCCTGGCAGGAGTTGCCCCTGAAGTCCATCGCTGTTGCATCACTCAGCATCTTTTAACTCCCAACCAAGCCGTTGGCTTTAGCATTCCTGCGGGTGGCACTGTTACTTTAGAATCATTAGAGCAGCTGCAACAGCCCCACAGTCCGCAAGCTGCCCGTATCACTAAACCTATTCAAGGTTCGTTTAAGCGAAATGCCCAACTTCATAGTCTAATTGGAGGACAGGAGTTGCTGATCCTTCAGGCGATCGCCCAACCCGATCCTTCACAAGTGGATACATTTTCCAGCCAGCCGCCTGCTAATTTTGTCCAGCTTGCTGCTTCAATGACGGCTTGCATCGCGGTAGAGCGGATTTTACGCCAGTATGCTCAGTATCATTTCGATCGCTCAATTCGTTCCGCAACCTTGATGGATGCCTGTTTCTCAAGCTCACCTCTGCCCCAACCGTCATAATCATGATGCAATTGCCCAAGCCCAATCTAGAAGCCATGATGATGCAATCTGTAGAATCCATGAATGAGGATCAAGAGCAAGAGCGGCATCCAGATACATCCTTAGTTGATTACACGCTTGATCAAACTTTGTTACAATCCGATACAGGTTCTCAGGCAGATTCTTGCTTAGAAAATGATGTAAGTTTGTCGGCGAATGCTCTGTACGATAAAAGTGAAAACGATCAAAGTAAAAAATGGGCTTCGGTAATGTTTCGTTCTGAAGAAGATGAATTACTTGAATCAACAGATCGGGCTTCAGGATATTCTTTAGCAGCCGAGTCTTTAGGCGATCGCGCTGCTGAGTCTATTATTAAATCAACGCCGCCGGACCCATTGAGCCTACCTAATTCCCAACAGAAAGGTGAGTCCGAGCCAGAGCGTGGTTTTCTGCCAGTCTTAAAAAATCGAAGTTTTCTAACGCTTTGGGGGGGGCAAGTTTTCTCTCAACTGGCGGATAAAGTCTATCTGGTGCTGATGATCGCGTTGATTGCTAGCCGCTTCCAATCCGAAGACCAGACCATCAGCGGTTGGGTTTCGTCGATTATGATTGCGTCTACGATTCCGGCTGTGTTGTTCGGGTCGATCGCAGGTGTATATGTCGATCGCTGGTCTAAAAAGGCTGTCTTGGTGATCACGAACTTGTTGCGCGGCAGTCTAGTTATTTTCTTGCCGTTTTTACTGTGGCTGACTAAAGGCTGGGCACCCTGGCATGGCTTACCCGTGGGTTTTTATGTGCTGCTGATTATCACCTTTTTAGTGTCTACCCTCACCCAGTTTTTTGCACCCGCTGAACAGTCTGCAATTCCGCTGATTGTGGAACGGCGGCATCTTCTTTCTGCCAATTCGCTTTACACCACAACGATGATGGCATCGGTGATTGTTGGCTTTGCTGTGGGTGAGCCGCTGTTGGCGATCGCGGATGGCATTGCAACTCACCTGGGTTGGACTGCCGTCGGATTAGGCAAAGAGCTAGTGGTAGGCGGCAGCTATGCGATCGCTGGGCTGGTTTTGCTGCTGCTCAAGATTGAAGAAAAAAAACGCTACCCATCTTTTCAATTTTCATCAAACGGCACAACGAATGGAGCCGCCAAGCAGCCAGAAGAGGCGGAAGCCCCTCCCCATGTATTTGCAGATATTCGGGATGGAATTCGTTATCTAGGACAGCAAAAACAGGTTCGCGGCGCGTTAATTCAACTGGTGATTTTGTTTTCGGTATTTGCGGCGTTGGCGGTGCTGGCAGTGCGGTTGGCTGAGGTGATTCCTGAAATCAAGTCTTCCCAGTTTGGCTTTTTGTTGGCGGCGGGTGGAGTTGGGATGGCGATCGGGGCGGCGTTCATTGGTTATTTTGGACAACGATTTCCCCATTCTCGCCTCAGCCTCTGGGGTTCGCTCGGCATGGCTGCGGCATTAGCAGGATTAGCATTCTTTTCTCACCATCTGATTCCTGTGCTGCTGTTGTTGGGGATCTTGGGGTTGTGTTCGGCGATCGTGGGCGTGCCGATGCAAACAACCATTCAAGAACAAACGCCCGAAGAAATGCGAGGCAAAGTGTTTGGTCTTCAAAATAATGCGATTAACATTGCTTTAAGCTTGCCACTTGCGCTCGCTGGAATTGCTGAAACGTTTTTTGGGTTGCGCGTTGTTTTCTTTGGTCTAGCAGCTTTAATGGTCGCAGGTGGGGTCTTAACCTGGTATATTAGCTCCGACAAGCCTAGCCAAACGTTAGAATCGTGAAGTTGTTCTTAACGATTGGTTAGACTGTTGGGCAGTTTTATACTGCTGACATTCCGCTAACCTTCCCATAGAGCAACAAAATCGAATGCACATTGCATGGCTTGGAAAAAAGGCTCCTTTTTGTGGCAATGTTACCTACAGTCGAGAGGTGACGAATGCTTTACAAGATTTAGGACATCAGGTCAGCTTTTTTCACTTCGCCCAGGAAGGACCGCCCCCTGATAATTGGCCTGATTTTTTAGAAGAAGTTTCAATTCCATTTCTTCACAAATCCCAGCTTTATACCATTCCAAATTTTCGCTCTAAGAAAGTGTTGACCGATTCTTTGGAAGACCTAAAACCCGATGTGGTACACGCCTCTTTAACGCTGTCACCCCTGGATTTTTTGCTGCCAGAAATTTGTGAAGACCTGGATATTCCGCTAGTTGCTACGTTTCATCCCGCCTTCGATCGCAAACTGCGAAACTTTTCCTCTGGAACTCAGCATCTCGCCTATCAGCTTTATGCGCCCTGTTTGGCGAAATACGATCGCGTGATTGTCTTCTCCAACATCCAGCGGGCAATTTTGATCAAGCTAGGAGTCGCACCCTCTCGGATTGCCGTGATTCCCAATGGAGTCGATACCCAAAAATATTGTCCGGGTGCTTCCAACTTCAAAGCAGAAGTCGGGGCAAAGCGCGTGTTTCTCTATCAAGGACGCATTTCTCCCGAAAAAAATGTGGAATCTCTGTTAAAAGCCTGGAAACAATCCAACATGGGCGTGGGAGCCAAACTCGTGATTGTAGGAAATCATGGACCGCTTGCCGCTTCCCTCACTCCGTTCTATGGCACAGAACACGGCATTATTTGGATGGGCTTCATTGCCAACGAGCAGCGCCGCATCGAAATTTTGCGGGGCACCGATGTGTTTGTTTTACCTTCGTTGGTAGAAGGATTATCGCTTTCGTTGCTAGAAGCGATGGCGTGTGGTCTTGCTTGTGTGGCAACCGACGCAGGCGCAGATGGCGAAGTATTAGAAAAAGAAGCCGGAGTTATCCTTAAAACCCAGGGCGTAGCGACTCAGCTTAAAATCTTACTGCCACAATTGCGAGACCATAGCGCTTGGACAACCATTCTTGGTACTAATGCCCGTCAACGTGCTGAGGAACGTTATACCTTAAGCGACAACATTGCTCAAGTTGAAAAGCTTTATAGTGAATTATTGCTGTTGCGATCGCAATCCAAACGGCAAACTCCACAGTATTTAAGCCACACCTCCCCGCACCTGAGCGACGATGTTTTTGTCCGCTCTAAGTATTAAAAACCACTTTGCTATTCGCCTTAGAATGAGTACACCGATCATTCCCACTCGGGAACAAGAGTTCGCTTGTTTTAGGCTATGCGCCAATTTGACGCGATGTGCAACTTTCCTGAAACAACGCAAACACTGCCCTCACCCTAGCCCTCTCCCGCAGGAGAGGGAACCAGAGATCTTTTGAAAGCCCCTCTCCTGCGGGAGAGGCAGGGTGGTTTCATGTTAGCCAGCGAAAAACTTGATGGATTTGGTTGGCAAGATCGCGAATGCAATCAGG
>NZ_JBFPDP010000086.1:7918-11100 GCF_040830845.1 Sivoneniella epilithica UHCC 1019 | reverse complement strand
TGATATAGGATTTCAGTCCATCCTCACTTTCCTACCCTCACAATAAAACCGCCCTGTCTCCCAGAGCGGGAGAGGGGCTGGGGGTGAGGGTCTTTCCACTAACGCAGCCCAAACCGCCTCTGCTGAAGCGTTCGCCCCTTTCATCCCCCGTCTCAAAACCCTCCAAAAGCACCTCAACGAAGTCCACAAGCTGACCCTCCGGGCTATGGAACTGGCAGAGAAAAAGCTAGAGGTTCGTAAAACCGAGGAATGGAATAGTCGGTTAATTCGTCAATACCGGGATGGGTTGAATGCAGCCCACGATCGCGCAGTGCAGAGCATTAAAACAACGCTGTATTTTAATCAGCAGGTTCACTGGCTGCAATCCCGCTTTCCAGAAGCGGTGCTGGTGGATGTGCCGGGGTTATGTCGAGTGGTGACTCGTGCGGAGATTGCCCAGAATGACGGTAGTTTGACTCCGGGGCGCTATGTGGGAGTGGGGGCTTGTGACACGGAGGATGAAGACGATTTTGAGGAGCGGATGCAGGAGATTCATCAGGAGTTGGCGGTACTGAATGAGGAAGCGATCTCATTAGCCGGGGCGATCCAGGCAAACTTCGAGCAGCTATTTCAGAAATGAACTGACGAATCAGGTAAAACTGCTACGATTTCGATATTGTATTCGTCGTGATGTCAGCAACAGCCATGACCACTCTTTTCAAACCCTCAACCCTCATTCCTAAAGGGCTACGGGTTCAGCAAATTAATAACCTGACGCTGTTCAAATTTACAGACGAGTTGGGGGATCGCTTGCAAACCTTGCTAGATCAGAAAAAAGCGGATCGCCTTTCCGCAGAAGAAACCATAGAGCTAGAAGCGATCGGAGAATTAGACGAAATTTTCAGCTACATCAACGCGGTGATGGTTGCCAAAGCAAATGAGCATTCCTAAATCGCTTTATGAAGCGGTTCGGCAGCGCGCCCAATTTCAGTGTGAATATTGCCACTATTCCGAACTGCTGAGTTCTGCGCCGCTTTCAATTGATCACATCCAGCCCAAATCTCTGGGCGGTGGTGATGAGTTGAACAATCTGGCTCTTGCCTGCCGTCGCTGCAACGAAAGACGATACAACTTCACAACTGGAATAGACCCGGAAACGGAAACCAAAGTTGCACTCTTTAACCCACGGCAGCAGCAATGGTCAGATCATTTCATCTGGTCAACCGATGGATTGCGAATTCTGGGTAAAACCCTAACTGGGCGAGCAACTTGTAATCGATTGGATCTCAATGATGAACGTCGAGAACAACCGTTTATCCAGAATACGCGACGGCAATGGATAGCTGGTGGACTCCATCCGCCAAAGCATGATTTACAGTTTTAGAAGAACGTTTTGTTTTTCTTCAAAGACTTGGAGCCAAATCAACCAAGGGACAAATGAGTAAAGACAACATCACAAACCGTCGCCAAACCATCCTTGACGGTGTAGGAACCGCGATCGCCCAGGCACTTGAACGCCACCGCCGTTTAGGACAGTCGATCGCCGTATGGCAGGATGGCAAAGTTGTGATTTTGACAGCGGATCAGATTCCTCTGCCGTCAAAGGCTCAATTAGATTCATCTAAAACGGTGGAACTGTGAATGGACTGGCACAAATCAAGGTGTTATTTTTGCGATCGCGTTTTCCCGGAGGCGGTGATGATGATGGAATGGCGATCGCGACTAACCTTGAGGAGTTATTTTAGAGGCAAAGGAAGGAGCAAAACGCGATGCAAATTATGCTCAGTATCGAACAAGAGCAGTTTATCCAAACGCAAATTCAACGGGGGATTTTTGCCAGTCCAGATCAAGCGATCGCGGCTGCATTAAGGCTGTTAGAGGCGCAAAGTCAGGGACATGAACAGTGGGTCAGGGAGGTAAAGGCAAAGGTGGATGAAGCGGCGGCAGAATTGGCGCGGGGAGAGGGCATCCCCTTAGAAACCGTGGTCGGGCAAATTGAGCAGAAGTTTCGCAAGGCGCGTGAGGCGCAGGCATGAGCCGATGTTATATTTCACCATCGGCAAGTCGAGATTTAAATGAAATTTCAGACTATTTCTTGACCCAAAACCTTGAAGCCGGAGAACGCCTGCTGAAGGAATTTACTAAAAAGTGCGAGAGCTTGATGCAATTTCCCAATTTAGGACGCAGTTATGAGTGGCTCAGGGCTGGAATGCGAGGAGTTCCATTAGATGGATACATCATCTTTTATCAGGTGGTTAATGATGGCAGCGAAATTTTACGCGTCGTGGGTGGTCGCCAAGACTTACAACGGGTGTTTGACGATGAACTATAGCATCGCGGCAAATTTCGAGGAGTTGAGCTTATGAATGTTTGGGCAGAGAAACAATTAGACGAGTTAGGCTACGTTTCGAGAGGAAGATCGCGTCATCGACCACGAGACGAACAATCTTTATATGGAGGAACATTTCCGTTTATCCAAACTGCCGATGTGAAGCACGCTGAGTTTTACATCTCGTCACATACGCAGACCTACAACGAAAAAGGGCTTGCTCAAAGTCGTTTGTGGCAAGCAGGAACATTATGCATAACAATTGCTGCCAATATTGCTGATACCGCTATTCTTGCTTACGATGCCTGTTTCCCAGATAGCGTTATTGGATTTGTTGCAGATCCAACAGTTTGTGATGTTCGGTTTATTAAATATTTTTTTAGTACTGTTCAATCTCGATATAAACAAATTGCCCAAGGTGCTGCTCAAGACAATCTCGGCCAGCAGAAACTTTTGACGCTAAAAATTCCAACGCCATCACTTCCTACACAACAGCGTATCGCTGACATTCTTTCCAACTACGATCGCCTGATCGACAACAACACCCGCCGCATTGCCCTACTGGAAAAATCCATTCATCAGCTTTACAAGGAATGGTTTATCTATTTGCGGTTTCCAGGGTGGGAGAAAGTCGCGATCGTGGATGGTGTGCCGGAGGGGTGGAGAAGAGTTTCATTAAAGACTCTTGCAACCTTAAGTTATGGAAAAGCACTGAAAAAGGATGACCGAAAATTAGGCTTAGTGCCTGTTTATGGCTCTAGTGGAATTGTTGGCTACCATAATCAATCACTGGTTGATGGTCCAGGAATCATACTTGGACGCAAAGGCAATGTTGGCAGTGTTTTTTGGTCTTCTATTTCCTTTTATCCAATTG
>NZ_JBFPDP010000086.1:0-7822 GCF_040830845.1 Sivoneniella epilithica UHCC 1019 | reverse complement strand
CTATTTGTACTACACATTATCTAACTTGTCATTTGTTAATACTGATGCTGCTGTACCTGGGTTAAATCGAAATTATGCATGGTCCAGGAATCATACTTGGACGCAAAGGCAATGTTGGCAGTGTTTTTTGGTCTTCTATTTCCTTTTATCCAATTGATACCGTTTATTACATAGATCGTAGTGAAAGCAGTTTCTATTTGTACTACACATTATCTAACTTGTCATTTGTTAATACTGATGCTGCTGTACCTGGGTTAAATCGAAATTATGCATACAGTCTAGAGATTTTGTTGCCTGAATCTTCTGTGCTTAAAAATTTTGAGGCTTTCGTTGCACCTATGCATAACCAGATCACAAGCTTGAATACATACAACCAAAAACTCCGTGAAGCCCGTGACCTGCTTCTACCCCGCCTAATGAATGGGAGCATTGCCGTATGACCCTCACCCCCAGCCCCTCTCCCACTGGGCGAGGGGAGCCGTTAGCACACATCATCCAGATGTTAAAGATAATGTTGCCGGAGTTGCGCGATCGCTATCACATCCGTAAGCTTTCCCTTTTTGGCTCCATCTTGCGTGACGATTTTCGCCCCGACAGCGACATCGATATTTTGGTAGAATTTGAACCCGGATGTACACCTGGTTTTGCCTTTATCACCCTTCAAGACACCTTGTCGGCAAGCTTAGGACGACCAGTGGATCTCAACACGCCCCAAAGCCTCAGCCGCTATTTTCGCGATCGCGTTCTGGCAGAAGCAGAGGTAATTGATGAGCGATCGTGATCGGGTGCGCTTGCATCATATGCTCGATGCTGCCACCAAAACTTTAGCTTTTACCCAGGGGCGTACTCGTCAAGACCTAGACACCAATGAACTACTCATGCTGGCAATCCTACGACTCATCGAAATTTTAGGGGAAGCCGCTAAAAATATTTCCCAGTCGATTAAAGAGCAATCACCTGAAATCCCCTGGAGACAAATCACAGGCACCCGCGATCGTTTGAGTCATGCTTATTTTGAAGTCGATCTTGATGTCATTTGGGATATTATCACCTCTGATTTGCCGTCGCTTATTCCTCGGCTAGAGGCTCTACTGAATCAACCCCTTGAGTAACCAACTCATCATCTTAAAGTAAGCCACATTATGTCTCAAGCACCCCCCCTCCCCTCCTTAGAAGCGATCGCTCAGACCTTAAAGAGCCTGTTGCCAGAGTTGCGCCATAAGTACGGCGTGATTTCGCTAGGGGTGTTTGGCTCCTATGTGCGCGGCGAACAAACCCCCGATAGTGACCTCGATTTGCTGGTGGAGTTTGATCCAGCCGTGCGGTTTGGGTTGTTGACCTACTGCGAACTGGAAAATACCTTGAGCGATCGCCTGGCAATCAAAGTCGATTTAGTCATGAAAAAGGCTCTGAAACCGCGTATTGGTGAACGCATTCTTCAGGAGGTCATTTATTTATGACCCCCCGCAGTGCCGCAGACTTTCTCCAAGACATGGTGAACTATGCCGACGATGCCACAAACTTTGTAGCAGGCATGGATTTTGCCACCTTTGAGCAAGACAAGCGCACCAGTTACGCCGTCGTCAGAGCCGTTGAAGTCATTGGCGAAGCCGCTAAAAACATTCCTCAAACCCTGAAAGATCAATACCCCAACATCCCCTGGAGAAGCATTGCTGGAATGCGCGACAAAGTGATTCATCAATACTTTGGGGTCGATTTTCAGGTGCTTTGGGACACCGTTCAGCAAGATATTCCACCGCTCAGGATCGCGATCGCCCAAGTTTTAACAGACCTTACCTCCTCCCCTTAACTGCCATGAGTACCGCATACTCCGAAGACGTTTTAGTGCAACAGACCACAGCCAACTTTTTTGAGCAGACCTTGGGTTGGCAATCGGTCTATGCCTTTAATAACGAGAAATTTGGAGCAACGGGCACCCTTGGGCGCACCGACCATACCGAAGTGGTTCTGACTCGCGACCTGCGGCAAGCCTTAGAGCGGCTCAACCCCGGACACCCGGACACTGCCTATGACGATGCCATTCAAAAGCTAATCACGGTCAGCACTGCTCAATCCCTGCTGCAAATTAATGAGGCAAAGTATAAACTAATCCGCGATGGTATCAAGGTCGCCTACAACGCGGCAACAGGTGACAAGAAAGAACCCACCCTGCGAGTGATCGACTTTGACAACCCTGATCAAAATCACTTCCTGGTAGTGCGGGAACTGTGGGTCAAAGGGGAACTGTTCCCAGCCAAACGCCCGGATATTATCGGGTTCGTCAATGGCATCCCCCTATTGTTTATTGAGCTAAAGAAATCCTGCCGGGATGTGCAGGTCGCCTACAACGACAACCTCACCCGCTACAAAAAAGAAATTCCCCATCTGTTCCACCACAACGCAATGGTGATGCTGAGTAATGGCATCGATGCCAGAGTGGGAACGATCGTCAGCCGTTACAAGTTTTTCCACGAATGGCGACGGCTAGCTGAGAACGAAAAGGGTCGGGTGCATTGGGAAACCATGCTGCGCGGGATGTGTAGCAAGCAAAACTTTCTGGATCTGGTGCAAAACTTCATCCTGTTCGATACCAGCAGCGGCACCACAGCCAAGATCTTGGCACGGAATCACCAATTTCTAGGGGTTAGTCGGGCATTTCAAGCCGTGCAAGACCGAGAAATTCGGGCAGGTAAATTAGGGGTGTTTTGGCACACCCAGGGCAGCGGTAAATCCTACTCAATGGCATTTCTCACTGAGAAAGTACATCGCTGTCTTGCCGGTAGTTTCACTTTTCTGGTTGTGACCGATCGCCAGGAGTTGGATAAGCAAATCGTCAAAACATTTGCCGGAGTGGGAGCCATCCCGAATAAGAAGAGTAACCGAGCCACGAATGGTGAAAATTTAAAGGAATTACTCAAAGACAATCACCGCTATATCTTTACCCTGATTCACAAATTCAACGCCAAGGGTTACACCTACAGCGATCGCCCAAACATCATCGTGCTTTGCGACGAAGCCCACCGCACCCAGTACGGCTCACTCGCAGGCAATATGCGAAACGGCTTAGATCACGCATCCTTCATTGCCTTCACGGGTACGCCCCTAATGGAGTCTAAAGAAGATCAAAAGACCCGCGAACACTTTGGCGAGTATGTTTCTACCTATGATTTCCAACGAGCCGTAGAAGATGGCTCAACCGTGCCGCTCTACTACGACAACCGGGGTGAAAAACTAAATTTTGTCGATGCAGAGGGCAAGCAACAACTCATTGCCACTCCCGCAGATCTGAATCAGCGCATTGCCGATACCCTCGCTGAACACGATTTGGATGAAGAAGCGGAAGCAAAAGCCCTGAAACGCTTGGGCACTGAGTATTTCATTCTCACGGCTGACCAACGGCTCGACCGCATTGCCCAAGACCTAGTAGCTCACTACACGACTCGCTGGCAGACCGGAAAAGCCATGCTCATCTGTATTGATAAGCTCACCACCGTCCGCATGTATAACCGGATTGACCACTATTGGAAACAAGCGATCGCGAACCAGCAAGCCCAAGTCAAACGAGCAACCGACGACCAAGACTTAAAGGAACAGCAAGACTATCTCAACTGGCTGCAATCGACTGAATATGCCGTCGTAGTCAGCGAAGCTGGCAACGAGGAAAAAACCTTTGATGATTGGGGCTTAGACATCCGCCCCCACCGCGACAAACTCGAGCGGCGGGACCTGGAAGAAGACTTTAAGAACGAAAATCATCCGTTTCGACTCGCGATCGTCTGTGCCATGTGGCTCACCGGGTTTGACGTGCCCAGCCTCGCTACCCTCTACATGGACAAACCCATGCAGGGACATAGTTTAATGCAAGCGATCGCCCGTGCCAATCGGATCTATGAGGGCAAAAACAACGGCTTGCTGATCGACTACAGCGGCATCCTCTCATCCCTGCGATCAGCCCTCGCCAAGTACGCCAAGCCCGATGTCCTGCTTGGTGATGAGGAAGAAGCTAAAGAAGGGGTAATGCCCTACAAAGATTTAGATCAACTGCGAGATGCCTATATCGCAGCTATTCAAACCTGCCAAGATCATCTTGCCAATCTGGGTTTTGACCTCCAGCACCTGATTCAGGCAGATGGCTTTGATAAACTTGTCTGCTTAGATAAAGACAACCAGGATTCTGCTGTCAATGCTGTTTGTACGAATGACGAATCCCTGGCTCGGTTTACAGTCATGGCACGAGATGTGTTTAAGAAGAAACAAGCCCTAATCACAGAACCCGCACTCACCGCACCGTTTCAGCTACAGCACGACGCGATCGCCGCCATCCATGATCACATTTATCAGCAACAAGAATTTGCTGGAGACTTGAATGCCGTGTTGCGATCGCTGCACGGGGTCGTCAGTGAGTTTGTCACCGTTGCACCATCCAACCGACCCCCTGGAGAAGACTTAGGCAAGCTTTATAACATTAGCGAAATTGATTTCGATCGCTTAAAAGCAGAGTTTGAAAAGTCCGCTACTAAAAATATTCAGGTACAGACCCTTAAAGCAGCCGTAGAACAGCAGCTTAGACGAATGCTGAGCCAGAACTCCACCCGTGTCGATCTCTACACCCGCTATCAAAAAATCATTGAGAACTACAACCAGGAAACCGATCGCGCCACGGTTGAGCAAACCTTTGAGGAACTGTTAAAAATCATTGAATCATTATCTGAAGAAGATAGCCGTGCAGTCCGCGAAGGTCTGACAGAAGAATATCTCGCCATCTTTGATTTACTCTGTCAACAGAAAAGTAATTTAAGTGCCAGGTCACGGAATCGAGTTAAGGAAATTGCTCACAACTTAGTCGAGGCAATCAAAGCGGAACTCCGAAAGCTAGACAACTGGCGCGATAAGGACACCACCAAAGCCCAAATTGAGACGTTTATCTACGATTATCTCTACAGCGACGATACGGGCTTACCTGTGGACGAATACGAACCCAGCGACGTTGTAACCCTCTCGAATATTGTGTACCTCCACATCTACCAGAAATACCCCACAGCAGACACCAACCCTTACTTGGATGCTGCATAACGCTTAGTATCCATGAATTTATTCGCAGTTTGAAACCATCCACTTCTCAAACCCTTGCAGACCGATCGCCCCTTTCCCCTCAATAACAAACTTTGACATTACAATGGGGCTACCCTGCAACCACCCCTAGCCCATGAACGTTTCCCTCACTCCAGAACTCGAAAACCTGGTTCACAGCAAAGTTAAAAGCGGTCGCTATCTCTCAGCCAGCGAAGTCATCCGCGAAGGGTTACGGCTACTCGAAGAGCGCGATCGCCTGTTTGAGTTGCGCCTTGCTGACCTGCAACAAAAAGTTTCTGTCGGCGTAGAGCAGGCGGATCGGGGTGAGCTAATCAATGCAGAGGATGTCTTTGCCGAGCTAGAAGCCGACACGCAGCAGCTTGAAATGCAGCGAGGATAAGCAATGGCTCGTGCTCGGTTCACCCCCCTTGCCAAAGACGATTTAAAGACGATTAACCGCTACATTGCTCAAGATAATTCAGCCGCCGCTCGTCGGTTGATTGCCCAAATCAAAGCACAATGCCAAACCCTGGCAGAGTTTCCAGACATGGGGCGACTGTGGAACGAACTCACCCCACCCCTACGCAGCTTTCCAATCGGCAACTATCTAATTTTCTATCGTCCCAGTTCTAAAGATGGAATTGAAGTCATTGCCGTAGTCAGCGGCTACCGAGACATGGAAACATTCTTCACTGAACGCCAGGACAACTAAGGAGCGATCGCCTGTTGCTCCCCTCAGATGTTCCCACTGTTCGATTCACCGCGCGGCATTGCCTGAAACCCAGATATTTTGTCAATTTTGATGCAAAAAGGATAAGCAGAATCATGAAGAAAAGCTTCGGTGTAATCACCGCAACCACGATCGCAACGCTCCTTGTGCCCACGATCGCCATAGCTCAAGCTATCCCCCAAACCCTCAAACAGGGAATGCCCTACGCCCAGGCACGAAAGACCCTGCTCAACAGCGGATGGCAAGCGGTAGCACTTTCCCCCAACCGCGATCGCTTCGGCGCAATGAACTACCTCATCAAACTTGGCTACAGCGAAGTTGAAACCTGCTCTGGTACAGGGATGGGCTTCTGTCGCTTCAACTTCACCAATGCCAACGGGCAAAAGCTAGCAGTTGTCACCGTCAACAACCAACCCGGTCAAAAGCCTAAACTCCAACGCTGGTGGATCGACACCGAGAATCGTTAGTCCTTGACGCAAGTGTTATTACTGTTCTGCTCCAGCAAAGTTTTGCACCGCATAAGCTCGTCCCCTCATTGGGTCAACCACAATTCCATAACCAAAGCGCTTATAGTCCGGCTTTAAAAAGTTTTGGCGATGCCCTGTGCTATACATCCAGCTTTTCTGAAATGCTTCAATTAGACCATAGTTCAAGCTAATTCCTGTTCCGCCTGTCTGCTGTATGATGTTTTCTCCCACTCCGCCCCGTCCGCCTACTTGGGCGAAGCGATCAGTTGGGGTTCTTCCCTCTGGAGTGACATGAGCATAGTAATTGCGGCTCATCATGTCTTGGCTATGCTGCTGAGACGATTGAGAAAGCAGCGGATCTTCCACCAGCGGCAACAAGCCATTGAGTTGACGATCGCGGTTCACCAGCGCCAGCGCGCTAACTGCCGAACTTCTGGGAGCGATCGACCGCCGTGAGCATTGAGCAGCGATACTTTTGGTTTGCCAATCTTCCAGTCTGCCCCGCCAGACCCGTTATCAAAGTAAAAAGCATCTTTCGCAGAAAGTAGGCTAACTCCAGCAATCAACAATCCAGGCAAGAGAACTTGTTTTGCTCTGACTGCAAACGATGTCGAAGACCTTCTTTGCCGGGATTGGTATCTCATACTTGAACCTATTGCCATTGGGTTAAGAGTTCCCTATTTCAACCCTGCAAGCTCTAGCTTCCTTCAGCCTCATTCTCAGGCTTCATCCTTCATTTCCTCATCTGTGCCCTGCGTTACCTCATCCATTTCAACCCGCTCCGGCAAATCCAGCGGCACCCGATCCCCTTCTCCCTTCCCCTTCCGTTCCATGAGCGGCGGCGCATCCTTTGCTGTAGCCATCCGATCCGCCATCACCCGCAACACCTGGGCAAAATCCTGCGATGGCATCACCTCCACGCGATCAAGGATGTCTTTACTCGTCAACCCACCCGTGCGCCCATATAGGTAGGCAACAAAAGCCTCAACCAACATCCCTTTAATTCGAGCAATCTTCTCTAGATTCTCCAAACTGGGGACATTTTTGCCATTCTCCCACTGCTGCACCGTCGATTGAGACACCCCCAGCACCTCAGCAAACTCGCGCTGAGATAACTTCCCCCGCGATTCTTGCACCGCCACCGCCAATTTTGCCAAAAAACCCTCATCCACGCTGGAAACCAGTTTTAAACTAAATTTTTCCATTTCAAATCATAAATCCTCAACTCTTATGATCGCTTGATTAATTAGTCATATATAATTAACATGAACGACAGTTCAATTAAAAAATGACTACTGCTTCAATCATGCGCCCCGTCACTCCTTCCAAGTCGAGTCGTGAAAACTTCACCATTCGCATGGAACCAAAGCTCAAGAAAGCCCTCAAGATTCAGGCGATCGAAGAAAATCGCGACCCTTCCGACCTGATTGACGAAGCCGTTCGTTTCTACCTCCAAAACCTGAATAACTCACTTTAGAGGATGTCTGAGAAGTTAGGGGCTACGCTAGCCGCCTGAGCATCAGACGAATCATGGCAACATAAATGAAAGTTT